>CAMCPF010000045.1 GCA_945876515.1 Candidatus Kuenenia stuttgartensis | reverse complement strand
GGGGATCGAGCGGGTGCGGGTTTCCCAGACGGGCTTGCAGACGGTGTATTCCACCTCTTTGCAACCACGCACCTGTTCGTAGCGGACGCAGTCGATCTCCCGCTGCTCCACCACCTTCTCGCAGACGGTCTTGTAGCAGGTGTATTCCTGCTTCTCGTAGATCACGTCCTTGACCAGCCGCGTGCCGCAGCACGAGGGCGCCGCCGCACAGGTCGGGTCGCCGGCCGCCTCGTCGTCGGCACAACTGGCCCGGGCGGCGCTGAAACTGACGGTCGTCATCACGCCCTGGCCGTGCTCGTAGCTGGCCAGGCCGCAATAGGCCGCCTCGACGGGGCTGGCGGGGGCCGCGAGGGCCGCGATCGCCAGCAGGCTGAATACCCACGTGATCTTCATGACTGCCGCCTCGGTCGAGGAGGCCTCCTGTTGTCTGCGGAAGGAACTGGAACCGGGTGAATGACGATGGCCGCCGGGCGCGCCCGCCGTGGGCGCACTCCCCGCACCCTCAACCATCGGCCATAAACTCGCCGCAGGTTGACCAGTCAGCCCGACCCGCGGGCTTTTTCCATCCCTCCAGGCGCGGTACAACCGTCGCCGACGGCATGACACGCGCGGGCGATTGGTGATTTTCGGACCGGCCGGTAGAGTCGGTCGGTCGAGGGCAGTTCTGGGGCGTTCCTGGGCGGTTCTTGGGGCAGCATCAGCGGCAGGTTTTTCGATGGCGGAATCCCGACCGCAATCCCTCCATCCCGGCGATCAGCCGTCGGATGCCTCGGTGCCCAAGGTGGTGGTCAGCCGCCTGAGCCTCTATCTGCGGGAGCTCCAGCGGCTCGAGGCGGCCGGCCAGCAGACGATCTCGTCGGGCCAGCTCGGCACGCTGCTGGGCTTCAGCGATGCCCAGGTCCGCAAGGATCTCGGGTTCTTCGGCCAGTTCGGCTATCCCGGAGTGGGCTACCGCTGCGACGAGCTGATCCGTGCGATGCGCGACATCTTGGGCACGAACCAGTCCTGGAACGTGGTGATGGTGGGCGTGGGCAACCTCGGCCAGGCGCTGCTCGGCTACCGTGGCTTCGGTCGGCAGAACTTCACGATCGTGGCGGCCTTCGACGCCGATCCAGCCAAGGTGGGCCAGATGGTTCGAGGGCTCATGGTCCAGCCGCTGGAGCAGCTGTCCGAGACGGTCCGTGAGCAGCACGTGCGGCTGGGCATGATCGTGGTGCCGGCCGAGCGGGCCCAGGAGGTGGCCGATCGGCTGGTGGCCGCGGGCGTGGAGGGGATCGTGAACTTCGCCCCGGTCACGCTCAACCTCCCGCCCCACGTGCAGAACGTGGGCGTGGATCTGGCGATCGAGCTCGAGCAGCTCTCGTTCGCGGTCACGAGCAAGCTCGTGAAGCTGGCGGAGCCGAGCCCGTCGCCGGCGGAGTGAGCGGTCTCCGCGCGTGCGTTCGCTGATTTTCGCCCAGCAGCGACCGGCGTCTGGGCGGGCATTTGGCCGCCCCGCGCAGACGTTTCCGCTTACAAAACCCACATCTGGGTGGGCCAGCCGCCCATTGCTTGCGTATCCAACGCCGGGATGGTGTTATGACGGCTATTCCACAGGCGGCTGCGGGCGTGAAAGGCGGTTCACGTTCGCGGCCTCAGAGTCGATTCAATCACTCAGGTTGACCACGGAGGTTGTATGCGCCGAAGGACCGCCATCCGAGACCCGCAGACGGCCCGCCGTCGGCGCCGCCGGGCCGCTGCGCAGAGCCTGCAACGCGTCGAGCGGCTCGAAGAACGCCGCGTGATGGCCGCGACGCCGTTGGCGGAGTTGTTCGCGCCGCGGACGGAACTCGCCGCCGCGTCCGGCCGGGCGCTGGTTGTCCTCGACGCTGCGATCGACGGGGGCGACCGGCTCTCCGGCTCCTTTGCCGATGCGGCCGCGACGGTCGTCGTCCGGCCCGGTGACGATCTCTTTGCCTCCGTCGGGGGGGCCCTCGAGCAGTTCGGCGATATCTCCGCGATCCACCTGATCAGCCACGGCTCGCCCGGTCGGTTCTCGATCGGCGGCACGGTCTTCGACGCCGCCTCGATCGACGAGTGGGACGACGGCCTCGTGGCCTGGAACCGCCTGGCCGGTCCCGGCGCCGACCTCTACCTCTGGGGCTGCGACGTGGCCGGGGGCGACGGCGCCTCGCTGATCGACAGCATCCACCAGGTCTCGGGCTTCGGCGTGGCCGCCAGCACCGACCTCACCGGGCCGGCCCGGCTCGGCGGCGACTTTGAGTTGGAATACGTGCTCGGCGACGTGTCGGGCGCCCGGCTGACCGCCGGCGTGGACGTGCTCTGGGAGACCGCGCTCTCCGACCACACCTTCACAACCCAATCGAAGCAAGCTGTCCAGGACGCGTTCGACCGGCTCGCTAACTCCATCGCGCCGGCGGTCCGAACGGCTATCGCGGGCCGGACGGGCTCCACGGCAGTCGATCCGCTCGCCCAGCGCACGATCTCCGACTTGTTCACGGCCTCGTCGTCGATTTCGCCGGCCGACCTGGAATCGTTCCTGTCGCTGGCCTCGTCGGCCTCCACCTATTTGGCCGGCGGGAGTCCCACGCTCTCGGGGCTGGCGACGGCGATCAACTCGGCGCTGGCTGCCAAGGCCGCGGCCGCGGGCGCGGCCTCGCCGTCGATCGCGGTCACTCCCACCGTGACGGGCTCGCAGATCAGCCTGGCCGTCTCGATCACGGCCGCGGGCAGCGCGTGGGCCGCCATCGATCAGGGCACCGAGGCCTCCCCTACGCCCTGGGGCCATGCCATCCGCGGGATGAACTCCGACTACGGGGCCACTTTCCGCACCGCGCCCCAAGTGGAGGCGGGCTCACGGCTCACGACCGGCTTCACGGTGAGCGTGGATCTCACCGATGCCCAAAACCCCGTGCCGAGCATCACGATCGGCTCGACCAGCCTCGAGGCGGGCGTGTTCGACTTCGGCCCCAGCCTCCGGTTCGGGATCCTCGACGCCACGATCGGCGGTAGCGAGTCGCTGCCCTACGCCACGACCGTCAGTTTTTCAGGCGGCGCGACCAAGACGGTCGCCGACTGGAGCAGCGTGGGCGCATCGGCGTCGGCCCTCTCGGGCTCACCCTCGGCTACGGTGGACCTGCCGATCACCGCCACGCTCGGCGGGGTGAACGTGGCCCCCGGGGCCGCCTTCCGCGTGGCGTTCACCGATCTCCTCGGCATCGCGCTGCCGGTCGTGTCGGGCATCGACCTCGGCCGGTTGCCCTGGTTCGGCAACATTACCTCCGACGACATCATCGTCGGTGTCAGGGCGGTGGGCGGAGCCTATGAGACGCTCGGCACGACCGAGTCGCTGACCGCGTCGGTGCCCTTCGTGCCGCGGCAGTCGCTCGTTGACCTCTTCGACTTCTCCGATCTGTTCGACGACGCGATCGGCGATGTGATCGACGTCACGGTCGAGAAGACCATCGGCAGCGGCAGCTCGGCCCAGACGATCCAGGCCCGGCCCGACAACCTGCAGACCCTGGCGGATTTCCAGGCCTATCCCGCCTTCGCGGGGCTCGGGATCGCGCCGGTCTACGACCACACGGCCGGCACGGTCTCGCTCCAGTTCTCGGCTTCGCGGACGACGCCCAGCACCGTTGCGCCCGAGGTGGCCTTCAACCTCGCCCCACTCGGGGCCCTCACCTTCACCGGCGGCACGGCCCCCGCCCTCTCGCCGGCCGTGAGCCTCGGCTTCGGGATCCAGTTTGAGATCGGCCCCGGCGGTCCGATCGTGATCGGGTTGGGGGCGGATCCCGTGGCGAGCTACCGCCTCTCGGGTGACGCCACGTTCACGGTCACGCCCGTGGGCGGCTCGGCCACCGCGATCACCGTCACCAAGGCGAGCACCGACACCAACACGTCGTTGGCCGATCTTGTCGCCGACGTGAACGCCGTCCTCGGCGGCACCCCGCTCCTGGCCCGGGCGAGCGAGTTCGGCGTGGGCATCGAGCTTTACACGCCGACGGTGAACTCGAGCATGCCGATCGGGATCACCGTCGCCGCCACCCGCAACCAGGCCGCCTTCGACCTCGGCTTCTCGGACGGCATCGAACTCACCGACGACACGAAGAACGTGCCGATGGCGATCTTCGGCCGGCCGTCGGGGGTGAAGTCGCTCGTCGTGCCGCACACCGATGCCGCCAAGAAGTTCGCGGCCAGCGACCTGGACTGGTCGCTCGCCGACCTCTCCGGCACCGTGGCCTACGGCATCAACACGATCGGCTTCGGTGACACGGCGGGCGCGGTCAAGGCCGGCTTCACGGCCGTGCTCGGGTCGGCGGGCGCCACCCCCGACGCCCTCACTGTCGATCCCGTCGGCACGCTGGCCCCGCAGCTCACCGGCTCGGCATCGCTCACGCTCCAGAACCTCGCGCGGGTGGGCGGCACCAACGACATTGCCTCCGGGGCCACGATCGCGATCGCCGTCTCCGACTTCCTGGCGGAGCGGATCGACTCGTTCGTCGCCTTCGGGGCGTTGCTCTCGGTGCCGGGCCTCGAGGACTCCGGACGCGGCACGGGTCGGCTGGCCGCCGACTCCACCATCCGCTTCTCACTCGGCGACAACACCTACGACGTCACCGTGACGCAGGCCGCGGCGGCCAACAACGCCACGTTCCAGGATCTCGTCTCCGACTTCAACGTCGCCCTCTCGGCCGCCCGGCTGGTGGTCAATGGCACGGCGACGGGCACCATCGCAAACCTCTCCGGCGACGTGGCCTTTGTGGGCTCCGCCGGCCGCGTGAGCGTGATGCACACGGTGGGCGCGGTCACGTATCCGGTGCTCGAGAACCTGCTGGTGGCAAACCTCGCCCCCAGCGGCGCGACCACGGGCCGACTCACCACGGACAGCACGCTCTCACTCGTCCGCGGGCCCGACACCTACACCGTCACCGTGCCGGCGTCTGCCACCGCCGACAACACGACCTTCGCCGACCTCGTGGCCGACTTCAACGCGGCCCTGGCGACGGCCCAAGAGCAGTCCGGCTCGACGACCACCACCGTCGATGCCACGAGCCTGCTCCGCTTCTCCGCGACGGCGCTCGCCGGCCGGCTCCAGCCCGAGGCGGTGCAGGAGGTGGCCAACCCGAACTACGCGATCGTGACGCTGCCGCCGACCGCCGACCTCGGCGAGATCGGCTACCAGGCCGGCTTGACCGTGCCGAACATCGCCTCGGCGCTCACCCAGGCTTCCCGCGTGTTCGACACGATCGAGCGGGATCTGAAGGAGTTCAACGCCACGGAACTGCCGCTCTTGAATCAGTCGCTTGGCGACCTGATCGAGCTCGACGCGGGTCTCGCGGGGCGGATCTCGGCCTTCGGCAAGCTCTCCGCCTCCACGCCCCAGGAGCTGGAGCGGGCCCTCGAGACGTCGCTCGGCGTGCCCTCGACGGATCTCCGGATCACGTACGACTCGGTCCGCAAGGCCTACCGGATCGACGTCGCCTACCGGGCGAGCAAGGCCACGACGGTGGCCTTCGACGTAGACCTCTACAAGTATTACGAGCAGCTCGGCCGCGTGCTGCCCAAGGGCATCGATGCCCTTACCGACGGCGAGTCGAAGACCCCGCTCAACGTCGTGCTCAACGCCACCAGTGTCCTGTCGGTCGGCTACGACCTCACGACCAACAAGACCTTTCTCTACGGCCACGACGGCTCGACCAATCGCGGCCTCACCAACGGCACGTCGTTCACGATCGGCTTCAGCGTCAACGGGCAGAAGCTCGAGTTTCCGGCGAAGTCCGGGCTCGCTGTCCGCAACGGCGTGGCCCAGATCCAGAATGGCTCGCTCGTCGTGACCCTCGCCGGTCCCGCGGGCACGCCAGCCTCGTCGCTGTTCTACGTCGAGCCCGGCTCCGGCCAGTTGGCCGCTCGCGATGTGGCCAACTACCGCGCGGGGTTCAGCGGCGCGGTCACGGTGAAGATGCCGATCTACGAGAACTTCGCACCGGGCACGCTCACCCTGCAGAGCTCGCAGGAGGCCCAGGAGAGCGGCGTCTTCGGCTTCATCCAGGACCACCCCGCGAGTTTCTACCTCGGGATGCCGAGGCTCGCTGACTACCTCGACGCCCGCGGGCGGATGGAAGCGGCCCAGACGGCGATCACGACACTGCTGTCGCGGGGCCAGACGGTCGATGCCGACGGCGTCTCGCTGACCACCTGGCGGGAGCGGCTCAATCTCGCCGCCGCCGACCTTGGGGGCGTGCTGTTCGCGTTCGCGCCGGAACTCGAGAACGCCCGCAACGTGCTCGGGGCCGAGGAGACGCTCCTCGACTTCATTCGCGATCCATCGATGATCCTCGACAAGCTCAACGCCGCGATCGGCGGCGTGGAGAGCGCGCTCAAGGGCCTCGACAAGATCCCGCTGCCCTTCATGGAGGGCAAGCTCGGTGGCGCGGTGAACTCGGTCTTCGGCTTCCGCACCGGCTGGCTGCTCGAGATGCGGAACAAGATGCGGGGTGCCGGCGAAGGCATCTTCGACGCCATGCGGGAGGGGGTGTTTGAATACCTCGGGCCGAAGAACGCCAACATCCTGCTGAAATACGATCCCGTCAGTCTCGACCGCTCGCTCGACTCGATGACCGCGGCCACCCGGCCCGAGGACATCGGCGTCGTGTTCATGGACAAGCAGCGAAACGTGCTCACGAGCGACGTCCGCGGAGCCGACGCCTTCGAGATCGTGTTCCGGCTCGGGCAGAAGCTGTTCGACACCGGCATCGATATGAGCTTCCAGCTCGATGCGCTCGAGAGCATCGGCGTGGGGGCGGCCTTCGACGGCGGCCTGCGGCTACAGGTGGGCTGGGAGATGCTGCTCGGCTTCGGCTACAGCCTGACCGACGGCTTCTACCTCAAGGTGGATGCCAACCAGCCCGAGGCCCAGCTGCGGTTCGACGCCACGCTCACCGGCGCCTCCAAGAACTACACCCAGCGGTGGGACGCCAGCGGCGGCTACTGGAAGATCGTCAACACGATGGGCACGGCCGTCACCACCGACGACCAGGACGTGATCGACGCCACCACCGGCCAGCCCTACCGGGCGGTTGCGGTCAACAAGTTCGGCGCCGACGTGACCTCGTTCGTGGCGACCGACCCGGCGGTGGCCGATCCCTGCGGCTGCGGCGACCCCCCCTCGGCCACCACGCTCAACGAACAGGTCTGGTGGGTGGTGGGCACGCGGACGGGCAATGGCGACTACGTGCCCGCCGAGCTCAACGACCAGGGCCGCTACGTGCCCCAGGCCTCCTCCTACCCGCACACGCTGATCGAGGTCACGGCGATGCGGCCGGCCCAGCTCGCGGGCAACCTGTTCTTCCTCAGGCTCGCGGCCACCGACCAGGTCCGCCGTGGCCTCAGCGGCTTCACCGACGTCGATTCGCAGTATTACTACGACGGCAGCGAAGGCCCGCAGACGACCGCCGCCCAGCGGGACGACGCGGAGACCGGCGTCAATCGCAACAACGAGCTCCCCACGCGGTTCACCGCCTCGGTGGGCGTGAACCTCGTCGATCCGAGCGCCTCGTCGCGGCGAAACTCGGTCCGGGAAGACGCCTCGGCCCCTGCCGGCCCCGGCACCCGCCGAGTGGTCAACGCGAATGGGCAGGATGTGGCGGGGAACTCGGGCGCGATCTACAAGCGGGGCACCTCCGTCCCGATCGTCGGTGGCTTCGATTTCACGGGGTGGGCCCTCGGCGGGCAGGTGGATCGCGAGATCCCGGGCGTGTTCGCCAAGAAGTATTACGACCTCAGGCTCAAGATCGCCCCGCCCGCCAAGTACGAGTCCCTCGACATACCGGTCCGCGTTGCCACCGGGGCGAACATCTCGCTTTCCGGCATGGGGAACATCGACGGCGTCCAGCTCAAGGTGGGCGACCGGGTGCTCGTCAAGAACCAGGCCGTGGCCTCCCAGAACGGCATCTACACGGTGTCGCCTGGCGCCTGGAGCCGGTCATTCGACGCCAACGACAACCTCGACTTCGTCGGCAAGCCGATGTTCGTGTTCGTCACGGAGGGCCGCAGCGGCAAGGACACCGGCTGGAACCTGCTCGACACCACCGGCACCGTGACGCTCGGCACGACGCCGCTGATTTTCGAGCGGACGATGGTTTCGGTGCGGGAAGCGCTCCCGATCGTCGGCGTGAATGTCGGCCGGCTCAAGCCCTACGTGCCCTACAAGGTGATGCCGCTGCTGGCTGACTGGGTGGACAACCCCACCTCGCAGGACATCAAGATCAACATCGAGTTCGACTCGAAGAACTACCTCGTGACGCTGCCGGCTGCCGACGGGATCCTCCGCGGCCCCGCGATCCGGGCGGCTCAGCTCAATCAGGCCCTGGCGCAGGCGATCGCCGACGACAACAACAACCTCGTCGCCGACGCCGGCGAGGCCACCTTCAACCTGGTTCAGGCCGGGTTCGTCTTCCAGCTCCCCGCCTCGGCGGAGGCCAAGTGGTATCGAATCGAGTTCGCCCACCTCGTCGAGGAGGAAACGGGCCTCGCGAAGCGGCACGTGCAGCGGGTGGGCAACTTCATCGACTACGGCACCCCGACGGTCATCGGCCTGATCGACACCTGGCGGGGCTGGGATCCGGTCACCGACATCAATGCCGACACCACGAAGAACCGGCTCACCTGGAGCGAGTTCCGGGCCACGCCGGCCAAGAGCATCTTCGCCCTCGACTACCACGCCACGGCCGTCGCGAACCTGACGATGGAGCTCACCGTCGACGGGGTGGTCGGCAGCGGCAGCCAAAACCTCGTGGTCCCGCGGATCTACGCCGACCTGAACGTGGACTGGAGCACCCGGGCGGCCCGGGCCAAGGTCGACAAGGCGAAGCAGGAGCTCAAGGACCAGGCCGGCTCCTCGACGCAGCCCACCTCCGGGTCGCAGTCGGATGACGACGACCTCGGCCTGCGGGCGCTGTTTGCCGAGGAGGACGAGAAGGCGACCCAGGCCAACACGGGCGCCGACCAGGGCATCGATCCCGCGTCGCCGCTGGTCAAGGAGATGGACCTCAAGCCCGAGATCGGCTTCAGCAACATCCGGCTCGACGTCGGCAGCTTCCTGACCGACTTCCTCAAGCCGGTCGTGGACAAGGCGGAGCCCTATCTCGCCAAGGTGCAGCCGATCCTCAACTTCCTCAACACGCCGGTGCCGGTGCTCTCCAACGTAGCGGGCAGGGATATCAAGGTCGTGGATCTGCTCGAGACGTTCGGCGGGCCCAAGGCCCAGGGCATCCGTGGCGTGATCGACACGGTCACTGCGATCCACAACCTCGTCGCCCAGATCGCGGCCCTGCCGGCCGGGGTCAACATCCAGCTGCCGATGGGGCGATTCTGGCTGCCGAAGGTGCCCGACCCCGACAAGGGCGGCTACAAGTACGGCGACCTCGTCTATGACAACGTGGCGCTCGGCATCAACACCAACAACCACACGCAGGCCGACCAAGACGCGCAAGCCGCGCTGCAGGCGCTGGCGTCGCTGAATCCCGATTCGGAGACCCAGAAGAACCGCCAGTCGGCCTTCACGTCGAACAACCCCCGGGACCGCGGCGGCATCCGGGTGCCGATCCTCGACGATCCCGGCACGCTGTTCCAGCTGATGATGGGCAAGACGGCGACGCTGGTCACCTTCCAGCTGCCGAAGCTGAACTACTCGTTCGAGAAGAGCATCCCGCTGTTGCGGATCGTCGTGTTCGAAGTGGGACTGCGGACCTCGTTCGAGCTCAACTCGAATCTCGCCTTTGGCTTCGACACCTACGGCATCAACCAGTACATGGTGTCGGGCGATGCCGTTGACATCGCCCAGGGCTTCTACGTCTCCGACCGGGCCAATGCTGACGGCACCGGGGCCGACGTGCCCGAGTTCCAGGCGATCGTGTCGCTCGGCCTCTACGGCGGCGTGGATCTGGTGATCGCCAAGGGGGGCATCGAGGGGGGCGTGCGGGTGACCGCCGAGGTCAACCTTAACGACCCGAATAACGACGGCAAACTGCGGCTCACCGAGGCCATCGGCCTGGTGGTCGACACCCAAGATCCGCTCGACCTTTTCGACCTCTCGCTCCGTGGCGAGGCCTATGCCCGCTACTACTACTCGGTGGGCCTGGGGCCGTTCAAGATTTCCGGCGGCAAGGATTTCGCCCGGGTCAACATTTTCAACCTTTCCCACGAGGGGAGCGACGGCACGCCGCTCTACGGCAGCGTGGTGGACGGCAGCGAGGGGGTCGAGCAGCTCCCCGGCACGCTCCTGCTGCACGTGGGCGAGGCGGCCCCCAAGCGGGTCAGCAACCAAGATCCTCTCAAGGCCAGGGATGGGGCCGAGTCGTACGTGATCTGGAACGACTCGGTGGGCTCGGGGACCGTTCACGTCAAGTACATCAACTACTCGGGCAGCCGGGTGCGCACCTACTCCGGCGTGCAGCGGGTGCTGTTCGAGGGCGGCATAGGCGACGATTCGCTCGACGCTTCGGGGTTGAACGGACTCCCCGTGACCTTCAAGGGTGGCGACGGCAACGACACGCTGATCCTCGGCTCGGGCCATGCCACGATCGAGAGCCGGCTCGAAGGCGAGGACGGCAACGACACGATCACGGTCAACGGTGCCGGCCTGATCCACATCCTCGGCGGCGTCGGCAACGACTCGCTCACCGGCGGCACCGGGATCGTGCGGATCGAGGCGGGCGAGGGGAACGATTCGATCACGACGCTGGCCGGCAGCACCGCCACGATCGTGATGGCTGAAGACTACGGCCTCGACACGGCCTCCCTCGCCGCTGGGGCCCTGCAAAACTTGCTCGACTTCACGCGGGTCGCCTCGGCGATCGAGTTCCTGCTCGACGGGATCCTGGCAGCGAACGCCGACGGAACGGCCACGGCCGGCGAGAAGAACGTGCTCACGTTCAACGCGGCGGGGGCCACGGAGATCCGCGGCTCGACCCAGGCCGACTCTTTCACGGTGCGGAATCCCCGGACGCGGAATGCCACCCGGGCGGCGAGCGGCATGAGCGGCCTGCTGCTCCGCGGCGGCCAGGGAGACGACCTCTACGACTTCGTGCTCGACAACGTCGCCACCATCGCCAACGACGGCATCGTGATCGACGACGTGCAGGCGATCACGCCGGCGACGGCGGGCGCGGTCACCCGCTGTGGCCCGTGCAACAAGATCGAGTCGATCGCCGTCGCCTCGGCCGGGGCGGGCTACGAACTGCCGCCGCAGGTGATGATCGTCGATCCGACCGGCTCTGGGGCGCAGGCGACGGCCACGATCGACGAGCTGGGCCGGGTCACGAGCATCCAGGTGATCGAGGGGGGCAGCAACTACACGAATCCCACGGTCCTGCTCGTCGCCCCGCGGAGCCTGGGCGACAAGCTGGTGATCTCGTCGGTGCGCCCGACGGGCACCCTGTTCGTGCAGACCCCTGCA
>CAMCPF010000044.1 GCA_945876515.1 Candidatus Kuenenia stuttgartensis | reverse complement strand
CGGCCGCTCGAGGGCTTCCAGTCCCAGGGGCCGAGCATGTAGACGGGGTTGACGATCACCGCGTCAAGGCCGCGATCGACCTCCTCCATCACCGCCTGCTCGGCCTCCCGCTTGGTGACCACGTAAGGGCACTCGGGCATCACGCCCGGCGGTGTCTCCTCGTCGGCCGGAGCGCCGTCGGGCCGCAGACCGATCGCGTCCACGCTCGAAACGTGCACGAGCCGAGCCCCGACTCGGCGGGCGGCGCGGGCAATCCGCCGCGTGGCCTCGACGTTGATCTCCCGCATCTCGTCGCCATGCCGCCACCCACAGTGCACGAAGGCCGCTGAGTGCACGACGCACGACACGCCGTCCATGGCCCGCTCGAGGACCGCCTCGTCGCCGAGCCCACCGGTGACCCGCTCCACGGCGAGACCCGCCAGGGCCGTGTCGCCCACCGGGCTCGTCTGCCGCACGAGCGCCCGGACGCCGAGATCGCGGCCCAGCAGTTGGCGGGCGACGTTGTTGCCCACGAGGCCGGTGGCCCCGGTAACCAGGCAGTCGCCGGCGAGTTCGAAACACCGTGGCGCGATCATCGGTCGGACGGAATCTCCAGGCGGCTTTGACACCGAGCCGGGCCGATCGATCCGTCGGACGCACCCGGAATGGAGTGTATTTCGGATCGGAGGGCGGAGCGACTTTGACGCCGCCCCCTTCCTGCCGAGGTTGACGAACAAACGGGCTGCGGCGGAAGATGCGGCGCAGACGGTCGAAAGCCCTTGGATTCCAAGGATTTATGGTCGTCGGCCGCCGCCGGCCCTGAGTTGGGGCCGCGGTGGCTTGCGAACGGGCAAGGAGGGTCGTGCGTGACGGATCTGGTCGTCGAGGCCGTGGAGACACGAGGACAGCAAAAGCGGTTCCTGAAGCTCCCCTGGCGGATCTACGCGGACGATCCCTGCTGGATGCCTCCGTTGCTGCATTCCCAGGAGGAGCTGCTGGGATTCCGCCGGCATCCGTTCTACGAGCGATCCAAGAGCCGTTCGTTTATCGCCCGCCGGGGCGACCGCGACGCTGGCCGGATCACGGCGATCGTCAATGCCGGCCACATCGAGCGGTATGGCGAGAACCGGGGGTTCTTCGGGTTCTTCGAGTGCGACGACGACCCCGCCGCCGCCCAAGCCCTGTTCGGGGCGGCGGCCGACTGGCTGCGGGTCCAAGGCATGGAGACGATCCGCGGCCCGGTCAACCCGTCGCTGAACTACGAATGCGGCCTCCTGATCGAGGGCTTCGACACGCCCCCCTTCTTCATGATGACCCACAACCGGCCGTACTACGCCGAGCTCGTCGAGCGCTGCGGCTTCGGCAAGATCGAGGATCTCTACGCCTTCTGGGGCAAGACCTCGATGCTCGCCTCACTCGATTCGAAGCTCGGTGTGATGGTTGAGGGCGTCAAGGATCGGTTCGGCGTCACGGTCCGCCCGCTCGACCGCCGTCGCTTCGACGACGAGGTGCGGATGTTTCTCGAGGTCTACAACTCGAGCCTCGGCGGCACCTGGGGCTTCGTGCCGCTCTCACCGGGCGAGGTGAAGCACATGGCCGCGAGCCTCAAGCACCTGATCGTGCCGGAGCTGGCCTTGGTGGCCGAGGTCAACGGCAGACCCGTGGGCACGGTGTTCTGTCTGCTCGACTACAACCCGCGGATCAAGGCGATCAACGGCCGCCTCTTTCCCTTTGGCTTCCTGAAGCTGCTCTGGAACAAGCGGGGCATCAAGCGGATGCGGGCGATCAGCACCAACGTGGTGCCCGAATACCAGGCCTGGGGCGTGGGGCTCGTGCTTACGGCCGCCCTGGTCAAGCCTGTACTCGACTGGGGCATGGAGGAGGCGGAGTTTTCCTGGGTGCTCGAGAGCAACCATCTCTCCAAGCGAACGCTCGAACGGGGCGGGGCGCTGGTGACGAAGAAGTATCGGATCTATCAAGACGACCCGCCGCGATAGCGGCGGGTCTGCGCATCCGCTTGCAAGACGACCCGCCAAGGGAGCGGCGGGTCTGCGCATCCGCTTGCAAGACGACCCGCCAAGGGAGTGGCGGGTCGCTGCGGTGTCAGCGCGGCCGGAACAGGCCACGGCGGGAGGTGCGCCCGGAGGGCGGGTTGGATGGGATCCAGACCCGCTTGCCCTGCCGCTGGGCCTTCTCCCATTGCATCGAACCGTAGTTCAGCCCTGAGAGGTTGAAGGTGCGGTAGGGATTGCGAGGGCTCACGGCGCGGGCCTCGGTGGCGAAGGCGAGGCACAAGCCAAGCCCACAGGCGACCGCGAGGACGGGCGAGGGGCGAAATCGCATCACAGCCTCCGCTGCAGGTTGGGCAGTCCCGCGAACTTGCGTCGGTCCAATCCGACGACAAGAATCAATCATATGTGCCCAGGGTTGCCGAGGTTCGCCAGCCGTCCGATCCGATGCCCGGGGTCGCCCTTGTGGGGGGCGTCGCAGGGTCGCTAGCGTCCTGGGCTCATCCATCCCGTGGCCTCGCGACAGGGTGATTCACGTTTATCCCACCGGACCCGAGCCACGGTCGCCTCTGCCCCATCCCGGAGTTGCCCATGCCCAAGCGAACAGCCCGCCGCTCCATACGCCGACCGACCGGAGTCGAACGGCTCGAGCCCCGGCACCTGCTGACCATCGCTCCGTGGATCATCGCCGGCGACGCCGACCCGTCGGCCCCCGACGACCTGATCGTCGTGGCGCTCGATCCCACCAACGCCGCTGTGCTCCAGGTGACGGTGAACGGGTCGGTCGTGGGCTCCAGGCCGGTGAGCTGGCGGGGTGAGATCCAGATCCACGGCGGCCGTGGCGACGACGTGATCCGCGTCGAAACGCCGAGCCTCACCAGGGGATTCGCATTCTATGGCGGGCCTGGCAACGACGTGCTGGTCGGGGGTGCCGGCTCGGACATGCTCGACGGCGGTATCGGCGAAGACTTGCTCCACGGCGGCGGCGGCCCTGACCGTCTCCGCGGCGGCGCCGGTCATGACACGCTGATCGGCGGCGCAGGCAACGACTTTCTCGGAGGTGACCGAGGCGCCGACGTGCTGGTGGCGGCCACGGGCAGCGACTCGCTCATCGGTGGCGGGGGCCACGATCGGCTGTTCGCGGCAGCGGCCAGCGACCGCCTGCAGATGGACGCCGCCGACCGATTCGAGGAGAGCAAGCGGGCCAACCCCGTGTTTCAGCCTCGGAACGCGGTGGAGTTGCGGCGGGCGCTGCGGGCCGGCCAGAGCGTGGGCTCCGCCGCCCAGGAGTCGCTGCGGGGCGGCGTGATCGACGGGGCCTTCTTGTCAGTGGCGGTAGCCGCGAACAGCGTGGCCACCGACCACTCCGGCACCAACAACCAGGTCGCCGGCGTCGAGGAGGCCGACATCGTCAAGACCGACGGCCGCTTCATCTATGCCGTGGTGGGCGGCGAACTGCTCGTGATCGACGCCGACCCTGCGAGCCTGAGCGTGCTCTCCCGCACGCCGATCGCGGGCCATGCCAAGGGCCTGTTTCTGGGCGACGGCCGAGTGACGGTCGTTTCCAGCGAGTGGAGGTGGCTCGACCCACTCGAGCCCGTCGAGGTCGAGATCGAACCGATTGCCCTGTCGCTGCCCAGCGTCACGCCGGCAGTGTCCTCGAGCATGATGATCGACAGGCGGTGGAACTCGACGAGTCAGGTCGTGGTGAGCGTGTTCGACGTCGCCGATCCGGCAGCACCGGCGCTCGTGGAGCGGACGGAACTGGAGGGCACGCTCCTCGCCGCCCGAGCGATCGGTGAGAGCGTGTATCTCGTGGTCGAGAACGGCGACGCCCTGCAGGCAGCCGTGGCCGGCGGGCCGCTGCCCGAGTTCCTCGCGGCCGCGTCGGTGTATGTCTCGGCCGGGGGCGCCGAGGGCGGCCTCGTGACGGTCGCCAGGCTGTCCACGACCGACGCCCGCCCGGGCATCGACGACGCCGCGGTGATGGTCGGCATGGGGAGCACCGTCTACGCTTCGGCCGACGCCGTCTACGTCGCCGGCACGTCCTGGGGAGGCGGGGCCGGGCCGACGACGAGCCTGATGGCCTTCTCGCTCGGCGATCGGATCGAGCACCTCGCCTCGGGTAGCGTGGCGGGCTCCGTGCCGAACCAGTTCGCCATGGACGAGGCGGCCGACGGCACGTTCCGGATCGCCACCCAGACCGGCTGGTGGGGTCGATCCACGAGTTCCGCGGTCCATGTCCTGGGCCGGCAGGGGCGCGACTTCGTGGCGCTCGGCAGTGTCACTGGCATCGCCCCCGGAGAAGACCTCAAGTCGGTCCGCTTCATCGGCGACCAGGCCTATGTGGTCACCTTCCTGCAGGTGGATCCGCTGTTCGTGATCGACCTGGCCGATCCGCGCAACCCCCGGATCACGGGCGAACTGAAGATCCCGGGCTTCTCCTCCTACCTCCATCCGATGGAGCAAGGGCGGCTGTTCGGCATCGGCCAGGGCGACTCCTGGAACACCGGCAAGCTCTCACTGTTCGATGTCTCCGACCCAGCGGCGCCGGCCGAGGTGGGCGCCGTCACGCTGGGCGGCCCCAACGGCTGGGCCTCGTCGGAAGCCGCCTGGGATCACCACGCCTTCTCGTGGTTCGCGACCCATGGGCTGCTGGCGGTGCCCGTGACGGAGACGACCTGGAACCGCGAGCCGGTGGTGTGGGACGACCTGCCCGTCGAGGGTGGCGACGACCTGGTCGAGATCGGAGAGGCGCCGGTCGAGATCGGAGAGGACACGGGCGATCAACCGGAATTCATCCTGGGCCCTGTCGTCGGAATCCATCCGCCCGAGACTTCCTACACGGTCAAACTCTTCGCGGTCGACCGCGATGCGGGCTTCACCCATGTCATCGACGTGCAGCACGACAGCCCCGTGCTGCGTAGCCTGCGGATCGGCGACCGGCTCTACACCGTGTCGACCACCACGATCGCCGTCCACCAACTGGGCGGCTCCTACGAGGAAGTCGGTCGTCTGACGATCGGCAGCGACGATCCCGGCACGATGTGGCCCTGGGTCATATGACCCCGGCTCGGGGTCGCCCGTGCCATCTCGCCGGACGTTGGCAGCGTCGTGGGTCACGCGGGCTCGGGGTCGCCCATGCCATCTCGCCGGACGCTCCCTTCGGGCATCCTGCCCTCCGGTCGCTCGGAGGAAACCTTGCTCCGCAATCCTTGCTGCGCTCGGTTTCCTACGCCGCTCGATTGGCACGGGCAACCCCTCGCAGCCCAACGGTTGAGGTTGCGGCGAATCCGATTCGTCTAAGCGAACGCCGCGGGCCGCAACGCGCACGAACACGGCCGCCCGGAGGTGCGGCCGCCGGGCGGAGGCCCGGCAAGGCAGCAATGGCCAGGGATGGCATTGCTGCCGTGAAACAAGTGCGGCCGGCGGCCGGGGCCGGAGGCCCGAGGGCCGCGAAGCCCGCCGGGGCCATGGATGGCCCGCCGGGCGTAAAGCCAGCCTCAGCCTCCGCCGCGCTTGGGGCGGTAGCCGACGCTCTTTCGCGGCCGAGCTTGCTTGCCTCTCGGCCGGGCCCGCTTGCCCCCGCGGATGTGGTCGCCGCTCGTCTCTTCCGTGAAGGCCTTGGTGGCCTCCCGACGGCGGTGGTCGAGGGCCTCCTTCGGGGGCTGGGCGGGGATGAGGCAGTCGCAGCCGCCGCCGATCAGGTCCGGGCGGCCGGCCTCCAGGAGTGCCCGCCGCACCTCGAACCAGTTTTCCGGCTTGAAGAACTGCAACAGCGCCCGCTGCATCCGCCTGTCCTTCAGGCCCTTGGTGACCGTGACGGGCTCCTTCGTCATCGGATCGAGGCCCGTGTAATACATGCAGGCGGCGATGTCGAAGGGGCTGGGGATGAAGTCCTGCACCTGGTCGGGCTTGTAGCTGTTCTGCTTGAGGAACACGGCCAGTTCGATCATTTCCGCCACGCCGCTGCCGGGGTGGCTGGCGATGAAGTAGGGGACGGTGTACTGCTTTTTGCCCACGCGGCGGCTGGCCGCCTGGAACTCCTTGTCGAACTCCACGTAGTCGTCAGCCGAGGGCTTCTTCATCAGCCGGAGCACCTCGGGGTCGGTGTGCTCCGGGGCCACCTTCAAGTGGCCGCCCACGTGGTGGGCCGCGAGTTCCTGGAGATACTCGGGATCCTTGCGGGCGAGATCCATCCGCACGCCGCTGGCCACGAGCACCCGCTTCACGCCCTCCACGCTCCTCGCCTCCCGCATCACCTCCTTGAGCGGGCCGTGGTCGGTGCCCAGGAGTTTGCAGACCGTGGGGTGCACGCAGGAGAGCCGGCGGCACTTGGCCTCCACCTCGGGCCGCGTGCACTTCATCTGATACATGTTGGCCGTCGGGCCGCCGATGTCGGAGACGGTGCCCTTGAAGCCGGGTTGGGCGGCGAGCAGTTTGATCTCGCTGACGATCGACTCCTTGGAGCGGCTCTGGATGATCCGCCCCTCGTGGGCCGTGATCGAGCAGAAGGTGCAGCCGCCGAAGCAGCCCCGCATGATCTGCACGCTCGTCTCCACCACCTCGAAGGCCGGGATCCGCGCGTTGCCGTAGGACGGGTGCGGCCGCCGCGTGAAGGGCAAGCCGTAGACCTCGTCCATCTCGTGCTCTTCCAAGGGTAGCGCCGGCGGGTTGACCACCACCGCCTCGCGGCCGTACCGCTGCACGAGCCGGCGGGCGTTGTGGGGATTGGTCTCGAGGTGGGAGATCCGGGTGAGCTCGCAGAAGGCGAGCGGGTCGGCCACGACCGCCTCGTAGGAGGGCAGTTCGATCGTGTCGGGGCAGCAGGGGCCGGGGCCCGTCGGGGGCGGCTCGCTGGCTCCCAAGCGGTAGGCCACGCCGCGGAGGTCCCGCAGCTCCTTCAGGCTCCTGCCCGCGGCGAGGCCGCGGGCGATCTCGAGGATCGTCCGCTCGCCCATCCCGAAGGCTACAAGATCGGCCTTGGCGTCGAGCAGGATCGAACGGCGGACGGTGTCGCTCCAGTAGTCGTAGTGGGCGATCCGGCGGAGCGAGGCCTCGACGCCGCCGGCCACCACCGGCACGCCGGGATAGGCCTCTCGCGACCGCTGGCAGTAGGCGAGCGTGGCCCGGTCGGGCCGCCGACCGATCCGGCCATCGGGTGAGTAGGCATCGTCGTTCCGCACCTTCCGGTTCGCGGTGTAGTGGTTGATCATCGAGTCCATGTTGCCGGCTGAGACGGCGAAGCAGAGCCGCGGCCGGCCGAACTCCCGCCACGGCTCGCAACTCCGCCAGTCGGGCTGGGCCAGCACGGCCACGCGGAAGCCCGCAGCCTCGAGCAACCGGGCCAGGAGCCCGTTGGCGAAGCTCGGGTGGTCCACGTAGGCGTCGCCACTGACGAACACCACGTCGACTTCTTCCCAGCCCCGCGCCTGCATTTCGGCGCGGGTGGCGGGCAGCGGCGGCGTGCCGCGGGGCGGGGTGGTGAGGAGGAGCGACATGGCGGGGCGAGCCGGGAGCAGAAAGCCGACGGCCAAACTCGGGTCGGCGGACCGGGTGAGCTCGGCGAACCACCTGGAAGGTCGGCATGCCGGCGGTGGTCTCCTGAAGTGTATCCCCCGCTCCCTGCCCGGGCCCGCGGTATATTCGGCAGATTCCGCGGAGGTGGTCGTGAGCAGGGCTTGGCGTGCGGTCGTGGCGGTGGTGGCCCTGGTGGCCTCCGGTGGCCCGCCGGCGGCCCGGGCCGAGGAAGAGGCTGCCGTTCCCGCCGCCGCCCAGATGGCCGACTGGATCGAGCAACTTGGCGCTCCGCAGTTCGCGCGGCGTGAAGCGGCTTCGAAGCAGCTTTTGGCCGTCGGTCGCCCTGCGATCGAGCCGCTCGTCACGGCGATTCGGGGAGGCGACCTCGAGGTAGCCAGCCGGGGCGTCGAGATCCTGCGGGAGATGCTGGCCGTCGAGCCGCTGGCGGATCAGGCCGAGGCCGCGCTGGAGGCCTGCGCCGAGCAGGCGAACGCGGCGGCCCGGCTGGCTGCGGCGGCCCTGGAGTTTCACCAGGTCGGCCGGGCGGCGGCGGCCCGCGAGCGGCTCGAGTCGCTGGGGGCGGTCTTTCGCGAGCGTCCCCTGGTCGAGTTGGCCGGCGAGGAAGTCGAGTTTGGCCGGACCTGGAAGGGGAGCGGCGGGGATCTCCGGGAGCTCACCCGGCTGCCCAGGTTGCGGGCGGTGGCCTTTCACGGCGTGCGGCTCGACGAGCGGGGGCTGGCCGTCTTGGGCCGGCTGCAACGGGTCGAGCGGATCGAACTGTTCGGCACCGGCCTGGGCGCTGACGCGATCGCCGCCCTGGGGGCCAAGGTGCCCGCTGCCGAGATCGACGTCCGCAGCGGGGGCAAGTTGGGCGTCGGGGCGCTCGCCTTCGGCGGCCCGTGCGAAATCCAGACCGTCGAGCCGGGCTCGGCCGCGGATCAAGCCGGCGTGCGGCCGGGCGACGTAGTGGTGGCGATCGACGGCGCCGCCGTGGCCGACTTCGAAGGGCTCACCACGCTCGTGTCGGGACGGATCCCGGGCGATACGATTCGGCTTACGGTGGCCCGTCGCGGCGGCGACCCGGGCGGTGACGCCCAGCGACTAGAACTCGTGATCAGGCTCGACGCCTGGTGAATATCGGTCATCCCTGGAGCAGGATCATGGCGGAGGAGCGGGCGGCGGGCGAACGGGTGGAGGTCCGCTGGCACGACCACGCGGTCAGCCGGGCCGACAGGGAGCGGGCCGCCGGTCACCAGGGCTGCGTGCTGTGGTTCACGGGGCTCTCCGGCTGCGGCAAGAGCACCCTGGCCAACGCGGTTGACCGGCTTCTGCATGCGCGGGGCTGCCGCACCTTCGTGCTCGATGGTGACAACGTCCGCCTGGGGCTCAACGCCGCGCCGGCCCTGCTCCGCGACCGCTATGGCGAGGAGGCGGCCGCCCGCTTCGGGCTCGGGTTCGGGGCGGCCGACCGGGCCGAGAACATCCGCCGGATCGGTGCCGTCGCCGACCTCTTCGCCCAGGCCGGGATCATCGCGCTGACGGCCTTCGTCAGCCCCTATCGCCGCGACCGCGACGCCGTTCGGGCGGCGTTGCCGCCGGGTGACTTCGTGGAGATCTACGTGAAAGCTCCACTCGAGGTCTGCGAGGGTCGCGATCCCAAGGGGCTCTACAAAAAGGCCCGGGCGGGCGAAATCAGGAACTTCACCGGCATCGACGACCCCTACGAGGAGCCGCTCACGCCGGAACTGGTGGTGGATTCCGCTACCCGCCGGCCCGACGAACTCGCGGCCGAGGTCGTGGCGTGGTTGGAGCGGGCGGCGAAGATCGCGCGGGCCTGACGCCTGCTCGGAGTCAGCCCTTCTTGCTCCAGAAGTGGTTTTGCTTCAGGTCCTTGGCGGGGCACTTGGTGAAGCGGAGCGAGGCCGGGAGCGAGTCCCCCTGATACTGCTGGTGGCAGAAGTTGCACTCCCAGAGCGACGGGGCGGCCAAGGCGATCCCGGCATAGCCGGCGACGCAGGCGGCCGTGAGGGCCGTGATTGCGAACACGCGAACCAACGGGCGACGACCACGAATCATGACGAAACTCCTCGCGAGGGCGGATCGAACTCAGCACCACGAGGGGTCAACCCCCACGCACGAGCAAAAGCCTAGTGGTGGCGACCGCTGCGGTCAACCAAGCCGCTCACTTCCTCGGCCCGACGAGTTCGACGAGGTTGCCGTCCGGATCACGGACGCACGTCAGGTGCATGCCTGGGGCGAGCGATTCGGGCAGCGTGACGGGGCTCTTGGCGATCGGCTTGACGCCGAGCTTCTCCAGCCGGGCGAGCGCTGCGTCGGTGTCGGACACCATGATGGTGAGGTAGCGGAAGCCGGTGTGGGAGTGGATGAAGTCGGTGTCACCGGTCCGGGGCAGGGTGCCGGCCACCTGCATCAGCTTGAGCTTCGTGGCATTCTCGTCATCGCCCAGCACGAGCACCCGGATCGACAGGGGCCGCGCATCAGTGAGCCCGGCGTCGGTGGCCAAGCCCGCCGGCACCTCGAACCCCTTCACCTCGTGGAAGCCGATTCCCTCGGTGTAGAACCGCACGCTCTTGTCGAGGTCGGTGACGACGCACCCCAGATCGATCGTCGTCCGGGGGAACGCCGCCGGTTCGGCGGCCATGGCGACGACACAGGTGAAGGCGAGCGACAGGGCGAAGGGGAGACGCATGCTGGTCCTTTCGTGAGGTGGGGGCTGGCGGGAACGGATCATAACGGACGCCGCGGTCCGGACACTGGCAGCGTCGTGGGTCACGCAGGCTCGGGGCTGCCGGTCCCCGTCGCCCGGACGCTCACTGCAGGCATCGTGCCTTCCGGTCGCTCGATGCTGGCTGCGCTTTCGGCATCCTGCCTGCGCTTGCCAACAACGCCGGCTCCGGGGAACCGGCAACCCCGAGCCGTCCAACGGTTGACGAGCAACCAAGCAAAAGGATTCGTCTGAACGAACGCGGCGCGCCACAACGCGCACGAGCACGGCCGCCCGGAGGTGCGGCCGGCGGCAGCGGCCGAAGGCCGGAGTGCCGCCCGGGCCGCGGGGGCCATGGATGGCCCCGCGGCCCTAATCGATGAAGCCGCTGAGCTCCTCGCTGCGGGCCGGGGCCTGCAGCTTGCGGACAGCCTTGGCCTCGATCTGCCGAATTCGCTCGCGGGTCACCTTGAAGATGTGGCCCACTTCCTCGAGCGTGTAGCTGTAGCCGTCGCCGAGGCCGTAGCGGAGCTTGATGATCTCCCGCTCCCGGTAGGAGAGGCTCTTCAAGACCTTCGCGATCCGGTTGCGGAGCATCTCCTGGGCCGCGCCCACGGCCGGGTTCTCGGCGCCGGTGTCGGGCAGGAGGTCGCCGAAGTGGCTGTCCTCACTGTTGCCCACCGGGCGGTCGAGGCTGATCGGGTAGCGGCTCATCGCCGTGACCCGCCGTGTCTCATCCACCGGCGTGCCGGCCCGGGCGGCGATCTCCTCGATCGTCGGCTCGCGGCCGTATTCCTGGAGGAGTTGGCGGGCCACGTTCCGGACGCGGCTCATGGTCTCCACCATGTGCACCGGGATCCGGATCGTGCGGCTCTGGTCGGCCACCGCGCGGGTGATCGCCTGCCGGATCCACCAGGTGGCATAGGTGCAGAACTTGAAGCCGCGGCGATATTCGAACTTGTCCACTGCCCGCATCAGACCGGCATTGCCCTCCTGAATCAGGTCGAGGAAGGAGAGGCCGCGGTTGCGATACTTCTTGGCGATCGAGACCACGAGCCGGAGGTTGCCCTCCGACAGCCCCCGCTTGGCCTGCTGATACTTGGCGAAGATGCCCCGGATCTCGTCCATCCGCCGCTTGAGGCTGCGGGGGGTCTCCTGGCAACTCTTGAGGATCGCCCGGTACTCGTCCACCAGCTTTTGTCGGGCGGAGGGGGGCTGCTTCGATCGCTTGTGGGCGTCGATCTTGCCCT
>CAMCPF010000043.1 GCA_945876515.1 Candidatus Kuenenia stuttgartensis | reverse complement strand
TGGCACGGGCAACCCCGAGCCACGCGCACGTCAAAAAGGTGACCCATGTCTGACCTAACCCCGCTTCACCGCCGCACGTTCCTGGCCCGCTCCGGGCTGTCGCTCGGCGGCGCGGCGCTCGGCACGCTCCTGGCCCGCGACGGGTTGGCAGCGGTGGCCGGTGCTGCGGAAACAGCCTCCGGCCGCGGAGCGGTCTGGCCGCTGCACCACCCGCCCAAGGCGAAGTCGGTGATCTTCCTCTGCCTCGCCGGCGGCCCGAGCCACATCGAGACCTTCGACCACAAGCCCGTGCTCGCCAAGCTCGGCGGCCAGCCGATGCCCGAGAGCGTCACGGCCGGCCAGCCGATCGCGCAGCTCCAGGGCAAGGAGCTCCGCGTGCTGGGGCCGCTGAAGCCCTTCCAGCGGTACGGCGAGTGCGGGGCGGAGGTGAGCGACTATTTTCCGCTGCTCGGGGGCCAGGCCGACAAGCTGGCGATCGTGCGGAGCATGGTCACCGAGCAGATCAACCACGACCCGGCCCACACCTTCATGAACTGCGGCACGGCCCTCTCCGGTCGGCCGAGCATGGGCGCCTGGGTGACCTATGGCCTGGGCAGCGAGGCCGACGACCTTCCCGGCTTCGTGGTGATGACGAGCAAGATGGGGCGGAGCCCGCAGCCGATCGCGGCGCGGCAATGGCACTCGGGCTTCCTGCCCGGGCAGTTCCAGGGGGTCGAGTTCGCCACGAGCGGCGCCCCGGTCCACTACGTCGCCAACCCGCCCGGCGTCTCACCGGCCCACCAGCGGGATCTGATCGACACGGTGGCGGCCCTGGAGCACCACCGGCTCGCGCGGATCGCCGACCCCGAGGTGGCCACCCGGATCAAGCAATACGAGCTTGCCTTCCGGATGCAGGCGAGCGTGCCGGCGCTCGCGGACCTCGCCGACGAGACGCCCGAGACGCTCGCCCTCTACGGGGCGGAGCCCGGCAAGGCGACGGTGGGCACCAACTGCCTGATGGCGCGGCGGCTCGTGGAGCGGGGGGTGCGGTTCGTGCACCTCTACCACAGCGACTGGGACCACCACAGCGGGATCGAGGGCTTCATGGACCAGATCTGCCCGCCGACCGACCGGGCCGCGGCCGCCCTGCTCACCGACCTCGAGCGGCGCGGGCTCCTGGACGAGACGCTGGTGGTGATCGGCGGCGAGTTCGGCCGCACGCCGATGGGCCAGGGGAGCGGCAAGGGGATCGGCCGCGACCACCACATCAAGGGCTTCAGCATGGCGCTGGCCGGCGGCGGGATCAAAGGCGGCATCACCCACGGATCGACCGACGACTTCGGCTACAACGCCGTCACCGACGTCGTGCCCGTCCGCGACCTGCACGCCACGATGCTCCACCTCCTGGGCATCGACCACGCCCGGTTCACGGTCGAGTTTCAGGGGCTCGACACCAAGCTCACCGGCGTCGAGCCGGCCAAGCCCGTGAGGGCGATTCTGTCCTGAAAACCATGGGTCGCCGGCGCGTTGCGGGTGCCGTGCCGGGACGGTAGCCTGCCAGGAGGGGTCGGGTCGTACCGGTCGTGTCGCTCGGGCAGTCTGGCGAGGCTGTCCTGCACGATTGGCGGGCGATCCGGCCGATGGAAGAGCGGCCTGGGTCTCGGGATCCGGCGCCTGGTTTCATGCGAGGAACTATGACGGTGATCAAACGACTCAGTGTGTTCGGTTCGCGGCGGGCGCCCGCCGCCCCCCAGCGGCGTTCCCCGGCGGCCGCGCGCCGCCGCCTGCAGGCCGAGCAACTCGAGCGCCGGCTCGCGCTGGCGGCGATCCCGACGGCCACGATCAACGGGCCCGATCTCAGCGCCCTGATCGGCCAGGAGATCCCGCTCACCGTCACGTTCGACAACACGGCCACGAACCCCGCCGACATCGGCTACTCGCCCTTCGTCGACATCGTGATGCCCGCCACGGGTGACGCGCCCCCAGAGCCCTTTGACGGCATCTCGTTCAAGCCCAATAGCGCCACCTACAACGGCCTCTCGCTCGCCACGACGGTCCTGACCTTCAACGCCCAGGGGCAGGCGACGCATCCCTTCGCCAAGAACCCTGACGGCACGGCGGTGGTCGTGAGCGGCAAACCGGGCGACCAGCTCGTGGTCGTGCAGCTCCCCTTCGGCAGCTACGGCCCCGACCAGCCGGCGGCGGAGATCAACTTCACGGGCGTGGTCAGCCCGCTGGCCCAGCCCAGCAGCTCGTATCCCATCACCGCCACGGGCGGCTTCCAGTTCCAGACCGACACGGCGGGCAACCCCACGGTCAACATCGCCACGCTCGGCACGACCACGACCGACCCGATCCAGCCGCAGCTGTTCCGGATCAAGAAGACCTCGAGCGCCCCCGAGGCCGAGACCGCGACGGGCCCCAACTTCCAGCACACCTACACGGTGAGCATGGCGGTGGCCCCGGGCCAGACGGTCGAGAATCTCCAGCTCGCCGACGTCCTGCCCGGCAACGTGCAGTTCGTGTCGCTCGTGACGGCGACGGGCAACGGTGCCTCGACGGTCACGCCCATCGCCACGCCCAGCACGACCGTACCCGGCGGCACGCTCACCCGGCAGTTCAACCAGGTCGTGGGCACGGGCAGCGAGTCCGACGTCGTGATGACGTTCTCCTACTTCGTGCCCCAGGACGATGCCGCCGGCCTGGATGTGATCCCGCTGGGCACCGGCGGCACGGCGATCGCCACGAACGTCGCCAATGCCACCGGCACCTGGACGAGCGCTAACCCCAACTACCCCAATCCCCAGACGATCGCGAGCGACCCCGACGACGCCAACGCCCAGCACACGCTCACGGCCCGGACGGTCGCTCTGCAGAAGGACTTCGTGGATTTGACGAATCCCGGCGCCCCGCGGGCCGGCGACACGATCGAATACACCCTCAACTTCCAGGTCAGCGACTTTTTCGCGCTCTCCGACTTCGACATCACCGACGTGATCTCCGATGGGCAGGAGTTCGACGCCACCTTCACGCCGACGCTCTCCTACACGCAACGGGCGGGCTCGGAGTCGTACTCGGTCGCGCCGTTCGCGCCGGCGAACGTGACCGTCACGGTCAATGATCCGGGCAACGGCACGACGGACGTGGTGTTCAACGTCTCGGCCCAGTTGGCGGCCCTCCGCGGCAGTGCCGACGGCGACCTGCTCGGGGCCGGCATCCCGGCCGGTGGCACTGGCAGCCCATCGATCCCACCCGATCCGAATCCCAGCGGCCCAGGCACGCGGGGCACGATTACGTTCCGGACCCGGGTGCTCCAGCAATACCGGCAGACGCCCCGGCCGGGCGCCGACGTCGTGCAGGGCGACGTGATGACCGACGACGCGACCGCCACGGCCGGCGTGCTCGCCTTTTCGAATCTCTCGCCTACCTCGAGCAGCGTCTCCGACGGCAGTTCGGAATCGTTCACGCTCGTCAGTGGCCAGGCGACCAAGAGCGTCTACGCGATCAACGGGGTGCCGGCCTCGGGCACGCCCGTCGTCACGGCGGGCGACGCGGTGACGTTCCGAATCACCTACAACCTGCCGTTCTCGAGCATCAAGGACTACGAGATCAAGGACTTCCTGCCGCTGCCCATCTTCGCGGCGCAGAGCCTCGCGTTCGCCGGGGGTGGTCCCAGCGGTACGGCTCCTGCCGCCGGGCAATGGAAGTACGGGCCGACCGACACCTACGCCGCGATCTCCGGCATCACGCCCACGGAGTCGTTCAGCGCCGCGGCGAACAGCCTCACCTGGAGCTTCGGCACCTTCGAGGACGTCCTCGACCGCTCGAGCGTCACCGACATCCTGTTCACCGTCACAGCCACCAACCGCCCCTTCGCCGACGGTCTGCTGCTCACCAACCAGGCCGAGCAGAGCGAGCGGAACGAGACGGGCAACCTGCTCACGAGCAACACGGCGCTGGCCCAGGTGCAGATCTCCGAGCCGCTGCTCGACATCACCAAGGGTGTGGTCTCCACCACCAACACGGCCGGCGTGTTCACGCCGCCGACGGTCGCTCCGGCGGGCGTCACGTTCTCGCAGCCCGGCCAGCCGGGCGCCGCCTTCACCGGCACGGTCACGTCGAGCGGCCTCGCCACCACGCCGATCGACTCGAACCTCTCGAACGTGCTCGGTAGCGACCTCGTCAAGTTCTGCATCGTGGTCGAGAACACCGGCAGCGGCGTGAACGGGGCCTTCGACGTGGCGATTCGCGACCTCTTCGACGCCACGCGGATGCGGATTCCGACCGGCTCCACCGGGCTCAACCTCCAGGTGACCGACGGCACGGGAGCGGCCCTGCCGTTCTCGGGCGACCTGTTCGGCACCGGGATCACGCTCGTCGATCCCTCGGCCTCGACCGGCTCGCTCGACCCCGGCAAGACCACCGGCGGAACGGTGATCAACACCGGCGCCAACATTGCGATCATCACCTACGACCTTGAACTGCTGCCGACGGTCGTGCCGAACGACGTGATTCCCAACACGGCCACGCTCACCACCTACGCCTCCACCGAGGGCGGCCCCAACTTTCTGTCGAGCGGCCTCACCGACGACGCGACCGTGACGGTGCAGTCACCCACCGTGACGAAGTCACTCGTCAGCACGTCGATTGTCGACGCCTTCAACTCCAACACGCAGGGGGTGATCGGCGAGATCGCGACCTTCGAACTGACCGTGGATTTCCCGCGGGGCACGACGCCGTCGGCCGTGGTCGTCGACTCGCTCCCGGCCGGCCTGGCCTTCGTGCAGATGGTGGGAACGCCGGTCGTCGATCCGGGGGTGACCTTCACCGGCTCGGCGACCCCGGTGGTGACCAACAGCGGTCAAACGGTCACGTTCAGCCTCGGCGACGTGACCAACGCCAACGCGGGCACGGCACAGCAGGGGATCACGTTCCGCTACGAGGCGGTGGTGCTCAACGTCTCGACGAACAAGGCCGGCACGCAGCTGCGGAACAACGCCAAGCTCACCTGGACGGGCCACACCAACCTGCCGGCCGCTCAGTCGGGCCCGGTGACGGTGATCGAGCCCAAGCTCACGATCGACAAGTCGGTGACGCCGACCACGGCCCAGGCGAGCGACCTGGTGACGTTCACGATTCTGGTCACGGCCAGCCAGACCACGGCCCACAACGTGTCGCTCTCCGACATCTTCCCCGGCGACATCACCTACGTCGACGGCTCACTGCAACACACCGCCGGCGTCGCGCCGACGACGCTGGCCACCGCGGGAGGCGGCAACTCGTTCACGGCCACCTACAGCTCGCTGACGCCCGGCCAGACGAGCACGCTGACGTTCCAGGCCCGACTCGATGCCGATGTCACGGCTGGGCAGGCGATCACCAACACCGTCACCCAGCAGTGGACGAGCCTCCCGGGCAATCCCGGGCAGATCACGCCCAACAATCCGAACGCCTACGAGCGGACCGGCTCCGGCTCGACGGCGCAGGGCCAGCTCAACAACTACGCCTCGAGCGATTCCGCGACCGTCACGGTCGCCCAGCCGACGGTGGCCAAGGCGCTTGTGACCACGTCAATCGTGAATGCGTCGAACTCGGCGACCGAGGCGGTGATCGGCGAGACGGCCACCTATACGGTGACGATGACGATCCCCCAGGGCCGCACGCCCGCCGCGCGGCTCGTCGACCAGTTCGGGCCGGGCCTGGCCTACGTCCGCACGATCTCGGCCGTCAAGGACGATCCGGCGTTCCTCACGGTGCCGGGCCTCACCTCGGCGCCAGCGCTCACAAACAACGGCACGACCGCCACCTGGACCTTGGGCGACATCGTCAACACCAACACCGACAGCAGCACCGCTGAGACGATCACGTTCACGATCGAAGCGGTTGTGCTCAACGTGAACACGAGCACGAGCGGTGTACAACTCGTCAACCGGGCCCAGGCCGCCTGGAACAACGGGGCCAACACGTCGCCCCTGATCTCGAGTGGCCCGGTCGAGGTGATCGAGCCCAAGCTCCGGACCACGAAGGCGGTTGACGTCGGCGGCTTGGGTGGCAACGTGGGCGATCCGGTCACCTACACGATCGTGGTGCGGCAGTCGTCGTCCAGCGACACCGACGCCTTCGCGGTCACGCTCCGCGACGTAATCCCCGCGTCGATCGCGAGTCCGTCGCTGACGAGCGTGGTGGACACCTCGGGCGTCGTCACGGCCGCCAACTTCAGCCTCTCGGGCAACACGCTCACCACGACCGGCACCGGCTTCGACCTGCCGAAGGAGCCGAGCGACCGCACGATCACGCTCACGGTGACCGGCACGCTCACCGGCCCCGTCACGCCGAACCAGCGGATCACCAACACCAACCAGATCAAGTGGACGAGCCTGCCCGGTGATCCCGGCCAGATCACCCCCAACAACCCCAACGCCTACGAGCGAACGGGCTCGGGCTCGACGAGCCAGGGCCAGCCCAACAACTACGTCACCACCGGTTCGGCCAGCTTCACGGTCAACACCGCCGATCTCGCGGTCAGCAAGACAGTCAGCGACCCGACGCCCAACGTCGGCGACACGATCACGTTCACGATCACGCTCTCGAACCTCGGCCCCGACACGGCCACCGAGGTGGAGGTGACCGACCAGTTCCCGACGGCGGGGCTGCAGCTGCAGACGGCGACGCCCAGCCAGGGGACCTACGACCCGGGCACCGGCATCTGGGACGTGGGCACGGTGCTCTCTGGCGCCGGCAACGCCCAGACGCTCACGATTACGGCCCTCGTCCTCGCCCCCGCAGTCAACACGATCCCGCTCGCGCAGACGAACGTCGCCGAGGTCACCAACTCGGCCGAGCCTGACCCCAACCCGGGCAACAACAGCGACTCCGCGACCGAGACACCGAAGTACGCCGATCTCGGCATCAAGAAGACGACGAACAATGTCCAGCCGGGCGTCGGCGACACGGTCACCTACACCGTGAGCCTGTTCAACCTCGGTACCTCCGACGCCACCAACGTCGAGGTCACCGACACATTGCCGGCCAACGTCTCATTTGTGAGCGCTACGCCGTCAGCCGGCACGTTCAACCCCACGACCGGCATCTGGGCGATTCCGACCGTGCCGACGACGAACGGTGTCGCCAACCCGATCACGATGACGATCGTCGTGACGGCGACGTCCACGGGCCGGAGCTTCAACACGGTCACCATCACCGGCAGCGACGTCTGGGATCCGAACGACCGCAACAACACGGCGAAGACCCCGACTGACCCACAGGAGGCCGACCTCGTCGTCTCGAAGACGGTGGACGATGCCACGCCGAACGTCGGGGACAACGTCACGTTCACCGTCACGGTTGACAACCTCGGGCCGAGCTCGGCTGCCAACGTGGCCGTCAACGACCTGCTGCCGGCCGGGCTCCAGTACGTGAGCCACGTCGCCTCCACTGGCAACTACGTGCCGGGGACGGGTGTTTGGACCGTGGGGACCGTGCCAGCCAGCACGACCAACACGCTGACGGTCGTCGCCACGGTGCTCGCACCGGCCTCCGGCCCCGCGTTGCCGGTGACCAACACCGCCACGGCCACCTCGACCACGCCCGACCCGAACCCCGAAAACAACACCGACGACAAGACGGTCACGCCCCTCCAGGCCGACCTGGCCGTGATCAAGGTGGTCGACGATCCGAATCCCAACGTGGGCGACACGATCACCTTCACCATCGAGGTGGACAACTTCGGCCCCGACGCCGCCACGCAGGTCGTCGTCAACGACCAACTGCCCGCCGGCCTGACGTTCGTCTCGGCTTCGCCCTCGACGGGCACCTATGCCGGGGGCGTCTGGACGGTCGGCACGGTCGCCGCCGGCGGCTCCGCGACGCTCACCGTCACCGCGACGGTGGACGCCCCCGCCTCCCCCGGCATCCCGCAGCCGGTCACGAACACCGCGACCGTCTCGGGCCGCGAGTACGACCCCGATCCCTCCAACAACACCGACAGCGTGACCGAGACGCCGCAGTACGCCGACCTGGCCGTCACCAAGGTGGTGAGCGACGCCACCCCCAACGTCGGCGACACGATCACCTTCACGATCACGCTCTCGAACCTCGGGGCTGACACCGCCACGAACGTGACCGTGCTCGACCAACTGCCGGCCGGATTGCAGTTCGTCTCGGCGACGACCAACGAGGGAACCTACGATCCGGGCACGGGCATCTGGACGGTGGGCACGGTCGACACGCTCTTCGCCCGCACGCTCCAGATCGACGCGCTCGTGCTGGCGCCCGGCTCGGGCGTGCCGCAGCCGGCCACCAACACGGCGAGCGTCAACACGAGCGACCAGTACGACCCCGATCCGACGAACAACACCGACAGCGTGACCGAGACGCCGCAGTATGCGGATCTCGCGGTCGAGAAGATCGTCAGCAATCCCAATCCCAACGTCGGTGGACAGGTCACGTTCACCGTCACGCTGCGAAACCTCGGCATCGACGAGGCCACCGGTGTCACGATCGCTGACCCGCTGCCGGCCGGCCTGACCTTCGTGTCGGCGAGCCCTGTGGCGGGCACGAGCTACTCGCCCGCCACCGGGATCTGGCAGGTCGGCACGATCCCGGCCGGCGGCACGAAGACGCTGGCGATCGTCGCGGCCGTGCCCGGGCCGGGCTCATTCACGAACGTCGCCGCCGTCTCGACGACCGACCAGTTCGACCCCGACCACACGAACGACCGCGGCGAGTCCACCATCTCGACGCGAGAGGCCGATCTGGCGGTCGCCAAGACCGTCAGCGACCCGACGCCGAACGTGGGCGACACGATCACGTTCACCGTCACGGTCTCGAACCTCGGCCCCGACTCGGCCAACAACGTCCAGATCACCGACTCCGTCCCGGTGGCGGGCCTGCAGCTGCTCTCGGCCGTGCCCAGTCAGGGCACGTTCAACACCGGAACGGGCGTCTGGACGGTGGGCACGGTGGACGTGGGCTCGGCGAGCGCCAAGACGCTCCTGATCACGGCCCGCGTGCTCGCCCCGGCCGTCAACACCGTCCCCTCGTCGCAGACCAACGTGGCCACGGTGACGGCGGCCGACGAGTTCGACCCCAATCCGGGCAACAACACGGGCACCGCCACCGAGACGCCGCTTTACGCCGATCTGGGCGTCAAGAAGACGACGAACAACGTCCAGCCGAACGTGGGCGAAACGGTCACCTACACCGTGAGCCTGTTCAATCTGGGCACGGCCGTGGCCACGAACGTGGAGGTGACCGACGCCCTGCCGGCCAACGTCTCCTTCCTCTCGGCCACGCCGGCCGCGGGCACGCGGTTCGACGAGTCGCCCACCGGCGGCGTCTGGAGCGTGCCCTCGATCGCCCCGGGCCAGACCCTCGTACTCACGCTCACGGTCGAGGCGGTCAACACGAGCGTGGCCTTCAACACGGTCACGATCACCCACAGCGACGTCTGGGATCCCAACAACCGCAACAACACGGCGCGGACCCCGACCGACCCGCAGGAGGCCGACCTGATCGTCTCCAAGACGGTCAACGACACGGCCCCCAACGTGGGCGACAACGTGACCTTCACGATCACGCTGGAGAACGTGGGGCCGAGCACGGCCCAGAACGTCGCCGTGAACGACCTCCTGCCGGCCGGGCTGCAGTTCGTCTCCGCCACGCCGTCGGCTGGCTCGTACACCGCTGGCTCGGGTGTCTGGACGCTGGGCTCCGTGCCCGCGGCGACCACGAACACGCTGCTGGTCGTCGCCACCGTGCTCGCGCCCTCGTCAGGGCCCGCCCAGGCGTTGACGAATACCGCCACGGCCACGAGCACCACGCCCGACCCGAATCCCGACAACAACACCGACCAGTCCACGCTCACGCCCCAGTCGGCCGACCTGGCCGTGTTCAAGACGGTCGACAACGCCGAGCCGTCGATCGGGGAACTCGTCACGTTCGAGATCGTGGTGGCCAACTACGGACCCGACACGGCGACGCAGGTCACCGTGAACGACCCGCTGCCGAGCGGCCTGGAGTTCGTCTCGGCCTCGGCCAGCCAGGGTGCCTACGTCGCAGGCACTGGTGTCTGGACCGTGGGCACGGTCACGACCGCCGACACGCCGACCCTCTCGATCACGGCCAAGGTGATCCGCCGCACCGGCGGCACGGAGACGAATACGGCGACCGTGTCGGGCCGCGAGTATGACCCCGATCCGTCCAACAACACCGACTCGGTGGACGTGGAGGTGCAGTCGAGCGGCGTGATCGTGGGCACCGACATCGGCTGCATCACCGGACCGTTCGTCCGCGTGATCGACCCCGACACCGGCGCTGACCGGATCATCCCTTTCTTCGCCTATGAGCCGCGGTTCCGCGGCGGCGTGCGGGTCTACGGCGCCGACGTGACCGGCGACGGGATCCCCGAGATCCTCACGGCGCCCGGCCCCGGCCGGCCGGCCGAGGTGCGGGTATTCAGCGAGACCGGCGTGCCGTTGCCTCAGTACAACTTCTTCCCCTTTGGCCGCGGATACACCGGCGGCCTGGAAATCGCCGCGGGCAGCGTGACGGCGGCCGGCACGACCCAGATCGTCGCGGGGCAGAGCCGAGGCGGGACGGCCCGCGTGTTCAACGTCACCCCGGGCGCAGCGACGCCGGTAGCAGGTTCACCGATTCGGCAGCTGCAGCCCTTCGGGGCCGGCTTCCGCGGCGGCGTGAGCGTGGCCACGGCCGACCTCGGCACCTTCTCGGGGCGGACACAAACCTCATCGAATCCCGACGGCATCACGGAACTCGTGTTTGGCAGCGGGCCCGGCATGCCTGCCACCGTCAAGGTCTACAACGGCGTGCCGAACCGGCCGCCGGTGATCAACGCCTTCCGGGCCATCGCCCCGGGCTATTCCCGCGGCGTGTCGGTGTCACGGCTGCCGTCGAGCACCGGTGCGGCCGACAAGATCCTCGTGGCGGCGGGCAGCGGCGCCGGCGGCCTGGTCGAGACCTACAGCGGCCTGTCCCGCACCCGCGAAGCGTCCTTCCGGGCCTTTGGCGGCACCCGGGCGGCGATCTTCGCGGCCGCGGTGAGCGAGGTGGAGCTCTTCACCGTGGAGGGCGAGTTCGGCCGCACCAACGGCGTGCGGAAGAACACGTCCACGTCGGGCGCCGGCGGGGCGATCCTGCCGCAGTCGACCGTCGCCTACCCGCCGCTCCGGGTCGCGATCCTGCGGCGCTAACTTTACGCCCGGCGGGCCATCCATGGCCCCGCCGGGCTTGGCGGCCCACGGGCCTCCGGCCCCGGCCGCCGGCCGCACCTCCGGGCGGCCGTGCTCGCGCGGTGCGGCGATCAGCGTCCGCTTCGACGAATCGACGCACCACGCCCGCAGCGGAAGCACCACACCTCCAGCCAAGGGCCTGCGAGGGGCTGCCCGTGCCGTGGAGCCGGCGTTGCTGGCCGAGCGGAGGCACGGCTGCCGAGCGCGAGCCAGCACGGAGCGAGCACAGGGCAGGTTCCATCGAGCGCAACCAAATGGCCTGCTCGGGGCTGCCCGTGCCGTAGAGCCGGCCTTGCTGGCGAGCGGAGGCACGGCTGCCGAGAGCGAGCCAGCATGGAGCGAGCGA
>CAMCPF010000042.1 GCA_945876515.1 Candidatus Kuenenia stuttgartensis | reverse complement strand
GCGGGTCGAGCCCGTTCAGGTGCAGGTGATGAAGTACGTGGCCGAGGAGCGGACGGTGCAGGTGCCGCGGGTCGTCGAGAAGAAGACGCCCTACACCTACACGGTGCGGATGCCGCGGACGGTCGTCACGAAGGTGCCGCTCGACCCGTGTGGCAATCCCTTGCCGGTGCCGGCAGCACCGGCTCCCGCGGCTGCCGCCCGTCCTGCCGTCGCCCCCGCGGCTGCGGCGGCCCCGACGCTGTCGCAGCAGGCTGCGGCCGCCCCGGTCAAGACCTTCAGCGACCGTCCCGCGGATGCAGCCTCCAAGGCCGAGAGCGGCTGGGGCGCCTCGAACCTGCCGCACGTCGATCCGTCTGCGGCTCCCGCCGACGGGGCCGTGCGGGTGGAGCGGCCGGCAGCCGACGCCGCCCCGGCCGAGGCGATCCCGTCGCCGGCGCCCCGCGCCGAGGCGGCCGAGCCGACCGTGGCGCCCGTCGAGCCGACCGTCGCGCCAGTCGGACCTGCCGTCGAACCCGCCCCGCCGACGCACGACCAGCGGGACGTGCCGGCCACCGGCACCAGCGGCCGGCCGCTGCTCCGACCGCTGCACTCCGGTCAGACGACCTGAGCGGCCCGCTCCGCGTGGGCGACCGGCCCGGGCCATGCAGTCGGTGATCCCCTGCGGTAGACTCCGCAGCCACGTGCGATCACGACCCCGCGCCCAGAGGCCTGTCCGATGTCATCCGCTTCCGTCCGCTCGTGGCCCGTCGTGTTCCTGCTCCTCGCCGGCTGGGCGGCCTTCAGCCAGGCCGCCGATCCGCCGCACCGGGCTCTGATCGTCGATGGCCAGAACAACCACGGTTGCTGGCCCAAGACGACGCCGATGATGCGGAAGTATCTCGAAGACACGGGGCTGTTCCGCGTCGATGTCGTGACCCACGCACCCAAGGGCGAGGATCCCTCCTTCCAGCCCGCCTTCGCCGACTACGACGTCGTGGTGAGCAACTTCGGCCATGGGGCGGCCGAGTGGCCGGCGGCGACCAAGGCGGCGTTCGAGACCTACGTGCGGGACGGCGGCGGCTTCGTCGCGGTACACGCCGCCGACAACTCCTTTCCCAAGTGGCCGGCCTACAACGAGATGATCGGGCTGGGCGGCTGGGGTGGACGTAACGAGTCGAGCGGACCCTATGTCTACTTCGACGAGACCGGCAAGCTCGTGCGGGACACCGCGGCGGGGCCGGGCGGAAGCCACGGTCCGCAGCACGAGTTTCCGATCGTGGTCCGCGACGGCGAGCATGCGGTGACCAAGGGCATGCCGGCCAGCTGGATGCACGCCAAGGATGAGCTCTACGACAGCCTTCGCGGCCCTGCGGAAAACATGGCCGTGCTCGCGACAGCCTGGTCGCCGAAGACCAAGCGGCACGAGCCGATGATCATGACCATCGACTACGGCAAGGGCCGCGTGTTTCACACCCCGATGGGCCACGAGACCTACTCGATGGAGTGCGTGGGCTTCATCACGGCCTTCCAGCGGGGCTGCGAGTGGGCCGCCACCGGCAAGGTCACGCAGGAGCTGCCCAAGGACTTCCCGGGCGAGGCGGCGTCGAGCCGGCCCTTCGCGCGGTAGGCGGTCGGGCCCGAGCCGGCGTCCGGCGGCGAGTGGTTGGAGCAGGCAGGTGGATCAGGGAGGCCGGCAGGCATCATGACGCAGCAGGTCACGGAAGACCCCCCGAGCGTCGCCCCCGGATCGGCTGCCGGCGAGCCCGCCGAGTCCCCCGGCGTACGGCGGCTCTACTCGGCGGCGATGATCGCCGACCTCTTGGCCGTGCCTCCGGCTGCGATCCGCCACTGGATCCGCGGCGGGCTGCTCGAGGTTGCGGAGCGAGCCGGATCCCTCGAGTGGCTCGACTTCGGGCAGCTCGTGGTCGGCCGGCATCTGGCGGGCCTGCTGGCGGCCGGGCTCTCGCTCCGCGAGATCGACGCCAAGCTCGCCGACCTCGCGCCCGGCGGGGGCCGGGCGGCGGCCAACGCGGTCGATCGGATCGTGGCCGACGGCCGGCGGCTGTCGATCGCCGATCGGGGCCGGCTGCTCGGTGCCGGTGGCCAGCTCCAGTTGCCGTTCTATGCCGACTCGATCTCAACCGTGCGGCGGTGGCCCGAGGACGAGGAGCCGGCCGTGGTCGGGCTGGCCGCTTCCCTGCGGGCGGCCGAAGACGAGGCTGCGGCCGCACCGCTGCCGGGGGGCGACGTGGTGGCGGAGATCCTCGACCTGGCCGACGACCTCGAGGCGGCCGGCGAGTATGCCGAGGCCGCGGAGGCGCTCCGGGCCGTGCTCCAGGCCCAGGGACCGACGGCAGCGGTGATGTTCATGCTCGCCGAGCTGCTCTACCGCGCCGGCGACCTGACCGCTGCCCGCGAACGGTATTACGCCACGATCGAGATCGACCCCGAACACCTCCAGGCCCGCACCAGCCTCGGGTGCGTGCTTGGTGAACTCGGGGAGACGGAGCTCGCCTTGGCGGCTCTCGAGGGCGTGCTGCGGCAGGAGCCCGACTACGCCGACGCCCACTGGCACGTGGCCGGCGTGCTTGCGAGCATGGGTCGCCCGGCCGACTGTCGCCGCCACCTGCGGAGATTTCTGACGCTCGCCCCGCAGAGCCCGTGGGCCAACCTCGCCCGCCAGCGGCTCGCCGACCAGGGCCAGTTGGCTCCTCACCGCTCGCCGAGCGATCAGTAGCCGTTCCAGGGACCGCGGACGGCGTTCACGCCGAACTGCACGGTGTCGCTGGGCTGGTTGGGCGTGGGCAGGAAGCCGCCACCGCCGCCGGCCGTGGCGCCCGGCCCGGGATAGGGCCGCCGGAACTGGTGGTAGAGCGGCATCACGCGGGAGCTGGGCACGCCCCACGAATACTGCGTCATGAACTCCGCCGTCGGCGGCACCACCAGCGCGATCGGCCGCCCTTCGGCCGGGTCGTACCAGGCGCTGTGCCAGCTCTTGCCCTGGCTGCGGAGAAAGTATCGCTTCTCGATCGTGTCATGGTGGATCCAGTGGCCATCCAGGCAGTGACCGTGGCCGCAGTGGCCGAGCATTCCCGGGCCGCAGTGGTTGCAGAGCCGGCAGCCGTGTCCACCGCAGTGTCCACACGCTTGGGCGTGGCCGCAGTGGCCCGCCGGGCAGCCGACGCAGCCGGCCTGCCCGTGACCGCGGTGGTGGGGTTGGCCCGCAGTGGCCAATCGTGGCAGGGCGATCGCTGCCAGGGCGACGAGCGCTGCCGTTGCCAGGAGCATGTGGAACTTGGTCATGCCGGCCATCTCGCGGGAGCCTCCAGAAATAGTCATCGCAGGAATGGTCATCGCGTCGCCTCAATACCAGTAGCCGTGCACCGTCGTCCGCAGGCCCGTGACACCGGCCGGGCGGACGTACTTGCGGCGATGCTTGTACAGAAACTCATGCGGCATGAACGGGGGATAGGTGATCCAGGTGTGGCCCACCCGCGGCGGCACGGGCCGCGGCGAGACGTAGAGTTGCGCGCCCATCGCGGGGTGCGGCCCGACCGCCACCGGCGGCGTGTAGAAGTTGTAGAAGACGTCGGGCACGGGGCCTTCGACGCCGCCGTCGATCGGGATGGCGAAGGCCGTGCCGGCCGAGACGGCAGTCGCCGCGATCACCGTGGCCACCAGCCGTAGGCAGGCGATTCGAGCCGCCAGGAGGTTCGTCCGCTGCATGGAAATGGTCCCTCTCCGTGTATCGCCGCCTGCCGCGCTCACCGGACGGGCCACGACGCGAGTTGTTTCGGCGGCGGCCCGGCACGCGCATCACGCGCGCCTGCCCGCGGCGGGCCGTTCTGCCCGACAGGCACACCTTCCCGCGGCCAGGGGCCGGGCGGGCGATCCGCAGGGTCGGCCGTCAGGCTTCCGCCAACCCGCAAACTCGGCCCCCCTTGCCAAGCCCGGTAGGGGAGGTCAAAGTCAGCGGTGAACAGCCTTTTTCCCCGTGGTTTCCATGGCCCGCACCGCCACCCGCGTCAAGCGATCGCGATCCGCCGCCGCCCCGGAGGCTGCCCAGCCGGAGGCCCCCGCGGCCGAGGTCGGCGGCCCGCCCAAGGCCAAGCGGAGGGCCACGGCCCAGGCACTCGCCGCCGGCCAGCGGGACATCTCCGTCAGCGAGTTCTTCGCCAAGAACCGCCACCTGCTCGGCTTCGACTCCCCGCGCAAGGCGCTGCTCACGAGCGTCAAGGAGGCGGTGGACAACTCGCTCGATGCCTGCGAGGAGGCCGGTATCCTCCCGGAGATCTGGGTGCAGATCGAGCAGGTCGGTGAGGCTGGGTCGCGGTTCCGGATGAGCGTCCAGGACAACGGCCCGGGAATCGTCCGCAAGCAGATCCCCCTGATCTTCGGCAAGCTCCTCTACGGCTCGAAGTTTCACCGGCTGCGGATGAGCCGCGGCCAGCAAGGGATCGGGATCTCGGCGGCGGGGATGTACGGCGTGCTCACCACCGGCAAGCCGGTGAAGATCATCTCCAAGATCGACGCCAAGCATCCGGCCCACTACTACGAGCTGCGGATCGATACCAAGACCAATCAGCCGGAGATCCTGAACGGCAAGGGGGAGGGCGTCGACATCCCGGCCGGCAAGGGGGGCGCCGAGCTGATGACGAAGCACGCCATCGAGTGGGTGGCGGAGAACGACCGCGGCGACGCGATCGAGCATGGCACCCGCGTGACGATCGAGATGGAGGCGAAGTTTCAGCGGGGCCGGGGCAGCGTCGAGGAGTACCTCGAGCAGACCGCGATTGCCAATCCCCACGCGCGGATCCACTTCATCGGGCCGGAGGGGCAGGAGCGGATCCTGGAGCGGGCCAGCGACGTCCTGCCGCCGGAGCCCAAGGAGATCAAGCCGCATCCGTACGGCGTGGAGCTCGGCCGGCTCGTGACGATGCTCCAGGAGCATCCCAAGATCACGCTGGCGCAGTTTCTGACGCAGTCGTTTTCCCGCGTCTCCCACGGCACGGCCCGGAAGATCTGCGACTCGGCCAAGCTTTCGGCGCGGGCGACGACGGCCAAACTCGGCCGGGGCGAGGCCGACGCGCTCTACAAGGCGATCCAGGAGACGCGAATTCCGCCGCCGGCCACCGACTGCATTGTTCCTATAGGCGAGCAGCGGCTCCTGGCGGGCCTGCGGCAGGTGGTGCCCGGCGAGTTCTTCACCGCCGCCACCCGGCCGCCGGGCGTCTATCGCGGCAATCCGTTTTTGATCGAGGCGTCGCTGGCCTTCGGCGGGGGCGTGGCGGCCCAACGGATCACCCGCGAGGCCCTCGGTGAACTCGCCGGCGAGAGCGACGCCCGCAGCCTGCGGCAGTTCCTGACCACGACCTTCGCGGGCGTGGGGAGCGAGGGGGCCGACAAGATCCTCACGGAGGCCCAGCTGGCGCCGCGGCAGTCGCCCTCCAAGCTCAAGAAGCAGCAGCTCGACGCGCTCCACCAGGCGATGCAGCACGTGAACGCCGAGGAGGGTCAGAACATGACGGTGCTGCGGTTCGCCAATCGCGTGCCGCTTCAGTTTCAGCACGCCGCCTGCGCCGTCACCCAGACGATCCTCTCGACCAACTGGCGGGCCTACGGGCTGTCGCAGTCCCGCGGCAGCCTGCCCAGCGGGCCGGTCACGGTGATGGTGCATATGGCGAGCGTCTGGGTGCCCTTCACGAGCGAGTCGAAGGAGGCGATCGCCCACTATCCCGAGATCCAGAAGGAGATCCGCCTGGCGCTCCAGGCGGTGGGCCGCAAGCTCGGGATGTATCTCAGGCGCCGGCTGCGCGTGGCCCAGGAGGGGCAGCGGCGAAACATCTTCCTCCGGTATCTGGGCGAGGTGGCCGGCGCCGTCTCGCAGATCAACGGAATCGACCGGGCCAAGCTCTACGAGCAGCTGCTGGCCGTGGCCAAGCGGAAGACCGCCGAGGCCGACGTGAAGCTCGACGACCGTGGCCGGCCGATCCAGGAGGAGGACGATCTCGACCTGGGTGAGAACTGCATCATCGTGCCGCAGGCGATGCCCGGCTCGGACGAGGCCTCGGCCGAGCCGCCCGCCGGCAAGGCCGCCCGGGGCAAGCGGTCGCGGATCGCCACCGTCGAGGATGACGAAGAGGAGCCGTCCGCCCAGCCCAAGGCCACGAAGGGCAGGCGCAAGGCCGCGAAGGGGCGCAAGCCCCGCAAGGCGTGAGGCCGTCGTCGTTGTCGGTGGCCGGCCCGATTGGTAATCTCCCCGCTCTCCTGCGGGCCGTGCATGTCGAAGCCGCCATCATCTCTAGAGGCCCGCGCGGCCGTGCTCGTGGTGCCCGGCCAGCCGCTCGAACTGCAGGCGGTGCCGGTGCCGGCCCTGGCGGAAGGGGAGCTGCTCGTCCGCGTCACCGCTTGCTCGCTCTGCGGCAGCGATCTGCATACGGCCCACGGCCGCAGGCCCCATCCGGTGCCGACGATCCTCGGCCACGAGATCGTGGGGCGGATCGCCGCGCTCGGTCCGGGCCCGGCTCCGGTCTGCGTCTCCGGCCGCCCGCTCGCGGTCGGTGAGCGGATCACGTGGAGCGTCTGCGCGTCGTGCGGCCGGTGCGACCGCTGCCTGCAGGGCATGCCGCAGAAGTGTCGCCAGCTCGTGAAGTATGGCCATTCGGCGCTCCGCTCGCCGCACGGGCTCTCCGGCGGCCTGGCCGACTACGTGCAGGTGTTCGCCGGCACGGCGATCGTGCCGCTGCCGGACACACTCACTGACACGGCCGCCGCGCCCGCGAGCTGCGCGGTGGCCACGGCGGCTGCGATCGTCCGCACCATTCGCCAGCAGTTGGCAGGCTTCGGGCCAGACGGCGGTAGCCTCGCAACCCGCTCGGCCGTCGTGCTCGGTGGCGGGATGCTCGGCCTGTCGGTGGCGAGCCTGTTGGCTGCCGGGGGCGTGGGGCGGCTCGTGCTGCTCGACCCCGTCGCCGATCGGCGGAGTCGCGCCGTCGCGACCGTGCCCGGCCTCGTGGCCGCCCCGCCGCCACCGCAGATCGATCAGGCCTGGGTCGCATCGCTGCTGGGTCCGGCAGAAGCCGACCGCTCCGACGGTGCCGATCAGCGGTTCGAGGCGGATGGCTTCGACGTGGTCGTCGAGGCGAGCGGCGCAGCCACCTCGATCCCGGCCGCGCTCGAACTCACGGCCACCGGGGGAACCTGCATCCTCGCGGGCAGTGTCAGCCCCACGCCGGGCATCGCCTTCGATCCTGAGCGAGTGGTGCGCCGCCAGGTTGCGATCCACGGGGTGCACAACTACCGGCCCGAGGACCTGGTCACGGCGGTCGAGCATCTTGCCAGCCCGGCCGGCGGCCCGCTCGGAGCGCTGGCCGGCCCGGTCTTCCCAATCGAGCGGGTCAACGAGGCCATGGCCTTGGCCGCGACCCCTGAGGCCCTCCGCGTTGTCGTCACCCCCTGAGCGGCTCGGCCCGCTGCTGTCGGAGAAACTCGACCACATCAACCGCCGCCCCGCCGCTGCCGCGATGAATGAGCACGCCTTCTGCGAGCACAAGCGTGAGTCCGGTTGCGGCCGGTCGCAAGAATACTCCGTCGGCCACGGCCTCAACCCCCGGTTGCAGGTTTGCCTGCTGGGCCTCCAGTCCGGCCCTCAGCTGAGAATGCCCTTCACGACCTCGCCGTGCACGTCCGTGAGCCGGAAGTCGCGGCCTTGGTAGGGGAAGGTGAGGCGGAGGTGGTCGATGCCCATCAGATGCAGGATCGTGGCGTTGAGATCATGCACGTGCACCTTCTGCTCGGGTGTGGTGATGTTGTAGCAGTAGTCGTCGGTGGCGCCCCAGGTGAGGCCCCCCTTCACGCCCGCTCCCGCCGCGAGCATCGTGAAGCAGCGAGGATGGTGGTCGCGGCCGTAGTTGGTGGGCGTGAGCGCCCCCTGGGAATAGATCGTGCGACCGAACTCGCCTCCCCAGACCACGAGTGTCTCGTCGAGCAGGCCGCGCTGCTCGAGGTCGTCGAGGAGGGCCGCCGTCGCCTGATCGGTGTCGCGGCACTGCCCCTTGAGGGCGGGTGGCAGGCCGCCGTGGTGGTCCCAGCCCATGTGGAAGAGCTGCACGAACCGGACGCCCCGCTCCGAGAGCCGCCGTGCCAACAGGCAGTTGAACGCGTAGCTGCCAGGCCGCTTGATGTCGGGGCCATAGGCATCGAGCACGTGCTTCGGCTCGTCGGAGAAGTCGATGATCTCCGGCACGCTCGCCTGCATCCGGAAGGCCATCTCGTACTGGGCCGTGCGGGCGGCGATCTCGGGATCACCCACGAGTCCGCTGCGGCCGGCATTCAGGGCTGCGATCCGGTCGAGCGTGGCCCGGCGGCGGTCGCGGGTGATCCCGGGCGGATCGGCCAGATAGAGCACCGGGTCGCCGGTGTTGCGGAACCGAACCCCCTGGTGCTCGGTGGGTAGGAAGCCCGCCCCCCAGAGCCGGTCGTAGAGGGGCTGGTCGTCCTTGCGGCCCGAGCCGAAGCTCGTGAGGACGATGTAGGCCGGCAGGTCGGCGTTGTCGCTGCCGAGGCCGTAGCTCACCCAGGAGCCGATGCTCGGGCGGCCCGCCAACTGGTGGCCCGTCTGGAAGAAGGTGATCGCGGGATCATGGTTGATCTGTTCGGTGACCATCGAGCGGATCATGCACCAGCGGTCGGCATGGCGGGCGATGTTGGGCATGAGTTCGCTGAACCACATCCCGCTCTCACCGTGCTGGGCGAACTTGAAGATCGAGGGGGCCACCGGAAAGTTCTTCTGGCCGCTGGTCATGGTGGTCAGCCGCTGCCCCTGGCGGATCGACTCCGGGAGATTCTCGCCGCGCCGCTTCTCCATCTCGGGCTTGGGATCGAAGAGATCCATCTGCGAGGGCGCGCCCGACTGGAAGAGGTAGATGATCCGCTTGGCCTTGGCCGGAAAGTTGGGGAAGGTGCGGCCGGCCGCACCCGAGCCGGCCGCGGCCTCGGGCGCCAGCAGGCTGGCCAGGGCCGTGGCGCCCAGGCCGCCGGCGGCGCCTCCCAGGAACACACGGCGATTGAGGGCATCCTGCACATTGAGGATGCGTTGGTTGGTCGAGGGGTTCATCGGTTCACTCCCGCATCACGAACTCGTCGAGGTTGATGATCACGTTGGCCGCCAGGGCGTAGGCCGCGAACTCCTCCACCGGCATGCCCTCCGGCGGCTTGACCAGGCCGAAGCCGGCGAACTCTCCTGCGGCCGTGGCTTCGGCCGCGAAGGCGGCCCGATCAGCCTCGAACCCGCTCACGAGCGTGGCCAACTCCGCCTCGCTCGGAACCCGCCCGATCGCCAGCCGGAAGCCGCGGGCGATCCGTTCGGCTGGACGATCACCCCCCTCGGCGAGCATCCGCTTGGCCAGCCCCTGGGCAGCCTCCACGAACGTGGTCTCGTTCAGGAGCGCGAGGGCCTGAAGCGGGGTGTTGGTCCGCGACCGCTTCACCTGGCAGGTCTCGCGGTTCGGGGCGTCGAAGAGCAGCATCGTCGGCGGGGCGGCCGTCCGCTTCCAGACCGTGTACATGCTGCGCCGGTAGCGGCCCGCACCCGTGTCGGGCTTGTAGCCCCGCAGGTCGCCATACTTGCTCGTCTCGTCCCAGACGCCCTCGGGCATCCAGGGCCGCACGCTCGGGCCGCCGATCGTGGGCACGAGCAGCCCGGCCGCGGCCAGCGCCTGGTCGCGGACGATCTCCCCGGGCAACCTGATTCTGGGCCCGCGGGCGAGCAACCGGTTGGCGGGATCCCGGGTGAGTTTCTCGGGCGTGACGGTTGCCGCCTGCCGGTAGACGGCGCTGGTGACGAGCAGCTTCGTAAACGCCTTCATGTTCCAGGGGCCGGCCGCCGCGCCGCCGACCGCCGGCAGCGCCGTACCCTCCATGAACTCGGCCGCCATCCAGTCGAGCAGCTCCGGATGGCTTGGGTACTCGGCCTGACTACCGAGGTTCTCACTCGTCTTGCACAGGCCTGTGCCGAAGAACCGCTCCCAGGCCCGGTTCACCCAGACTCGAGCCGTGAGCGGATTGTCGCGGGAGGCGACCCAGCGGGCGAGGGCGAGCCGGTCGGCCTGCGTGCCCTCCGGAAGGGGCGGCAGGAAAGCCGGCAGGCCGGGAGCGACCTTTTCGCCCCGCTTGTCATACTCGCCCCGCACCAGGATGAAGGCGTCGCGTGGCGGACCCTCCTTCATGATCATGGCTGTGGGCAGCTTCTGGCGGAAGTCGGCCAGGCTCTTCTTCGCGGCCTCGCGGGTCGCCTCTGCTCGCTTGATCGGGCCGTCCACCTTCTCTCGATAGAACTTTCGCAGCGTCTCCTGCTGCTCCTTCGAGCGCTGGTCGCGGCTGACGCTCAGGGCCGCCGTCACGGCCGGGGGCATGTTCGAGCCCCCCACGCCCATCAGCGCCGGATCGACACCGGTGACCAACAGCCGGAACCGGCCGATGGTGTGGCCGTCGAACGCCTCCTGCCGGATGCGAACCACCAGCCGAGAGTTTTCCGAGACGTTCACCACCGCCGCCGGGAACACCGCCAGTTGCCGGGGCTGCCGCTTGGCCGGGTCATTGCCGTCGATCGCCCAGCCCTTCCCCTTCTGTCCCGTGAGCACCGCGGCCGCCGGCCAGTTCTGCTGCTCGTAGTCGGCCTCGGCCCGGACGAGCTTGACCGGCACGGCGTCGCCCCCCTCGGCCGGCTCGATCTCGACCTCGATCTTGGAGACCACGATGTTGCCATTGCCCGCCCGGCCGAAGCCGCCGGAGGCGAGGGCCGCGTCGGGGATCACCTCGATGGCCAGGCCGCCGAACGACTGGCCCGGCAGCAGCGACTCGAACTCGTAGGTGTCGCGGGGCGGATTCGTTCCCTCCACCAGCCAGGATCCATCCTCGTTGCGGCGGAAGGTCGCCCCGCCGGCGCTCGTGAGCTCGAGCGGCTCGAACGGTTCCCAGGCCTTGCCGGCGGCGGCGATCGTGCCGCCGAGGCTCTTCTCCCACTCGGCCACCAACGGATCGATGGCGGCGACCTCCGCCTTGACCGCCGACTCGGCATCGGCCACGACCTTCGTCAGGCGGGCGAGTTCCTGCTCCTGCTCAGGTGTCGGAATCTCGAACAGGGGATCGGAGTTGCCGCCGGCGCGATTGGATGCGCCCATGATCGTGCCGCTCTCCGGCACGTTGTTGAACAGTGCGAACAGCGCATAGAACTCGCGCTGTGAGAGCGGGTCGTACTTGTGGTCGTGGCAGCGACTACAGCCGACCGAGAGCCCCAGCCAGGTCTGGCCGGTGGTCTCGACGCGATCGATGACCGTCTCGACCCGCCACTCCTCGGCGATGATACCCCCCTCGCCGTTGATCCGGTGGTTGCGGTTGAAGCCGGTGGCCACGATCTGGTCGCGGGTGGCGTCGGGCAGCATGTCGCCGGCGAGTTGATGGATCGTGAACTGGTCGAAGGGCAGGTTGTCGTTGCAGGCCCGGATCAGCCAGTCGCGCCACGGCCAGTTGGAGCGGCTGGAGTCGGTCTGGTAGCCGTGGCTGTCGGCGTAGCGGGCGGCGTCGAGCCACTCGATCGCCATCCGCTCGCCGTAGTGGGGGCTGGCGAGGAGCCCGTCGATGTACTTCTCGTAGGCGTCGGGAGCCGGATCTGCGAGGAAGGCATCGACGGCGGCCGGCTCCGGCGGGAGCCCGGTCAGGTCGAGGGCTGCCCGGCGGGCGAGCGTGACGCGATCGGCCTCGGCGTTGGGCGCGAGCCCCTCGGCCTCGAGCCGGGCGAGGATGAACCGGTCGAGCGGCGTCTTCGCCCAGGCGGCGTCGCGAACCGTCGGCACCACCGGCCGCTCGACCCGCTCGAAGGCCCAATGGCCGCGGTACTCGGCGCCGGCCGCAATCCACCGCTTCAGGATCTCGGCCTC
>CAMCPF010000041.1 GCA_945876515.1 Candidatus Kuenenia stuttgartensis | reverse complement strand
GGCGTTGCAGGGGTGTGGTCTCGGGTGCCGCAGACTCGAGCAGGCCAGCGATCCGGCCCAGTTCGGTCTGCATCCCGGTGGCCACGACCACCGCCGCCGCATGGCCGGCGGCCACCACCGTGCCGGCATGCACCATCGTCGTGCGGTCGCCCAGCGGGGCGTCGGCGGCCACCATCTCGGCCGCGTGCTTCGCCACGGTCGTGCTCTCACCGGTGAGTGCCGCCTCCTGGAGCGACAGCGCGAAAGACTCCAGCAGCCGGGCGTCGGCCGGCACGGCGTCGCCGGCCGCGAGTTCGATCCGATCACCGACGACGACCTCGCGAGCCGGGATCCCGCGGGCCCGGCCCTCGCGGGTCACCTTGGCGAGCGGAGCCGACAGCCGCTGGAGCGCAGCCAGCGCCGCCTGGGCCCGCCCCTCCTGAAACAGCCCGATCACGGCGTTGACGAGCACGATCGCCACGATCGCGGCCGCGTCGGCCCAGTCGCCGAGCGCCGCGGCGATCCCGGCCGCGACCAAAAGGATCGCGACCATCAGCTCGCGAAACGGCCGCAGGAGCTTCGACCACCAGGGCTCGGGCGGCCGTTCCTGGAGCACGTTGTCGCCGAGCTCGGCCCGGCGGCGATCCGCCTCGGAGTCGGCCAGGCCGCGGACGGGATCGGTCCCGAGCCGCTCGGCGACGGCGACGGCGGGCAGCGCGTGCCAGGGCGTGGGCCCGGGGCCCGCGACACCTTTGGCGACCGGTTCGTTCACGGCGGCGGATCGCTCCTCACGGTGCGTTCACGACAGAAGGGAGACGAGGGCCAGCCCGCCGACGACCACGAGCACCACCAGGGCCGCATCGGGCTCGAGGACCGGGAGCCGCCGTTCTTCATGATAGAGCTGCCCCAGCACGGCGGTGGCCGTGGCCACGACCACCGCCAGCGCCGTCACGGCGTGGGCAGGATTCACGGCTGCGAACAGCGGCCCCGGATGGCAGGCGTCGAGCGGCACGAACAGCACCATGTTGAAGGCATTGCTGCCGAACGTGTTGCCAATCGCGAGGTCGAAGGCGCCCATGCGGACGGCGGCGATCGAGGCCACCAGCTCCGGTAGCGAGGTGGTGAGGGCCACGAGCGTCGTGCCCACGAACGTGCGACCGAGGCCGGTCTCTGTGGCCAGATCGTCGGCGACCGCCGCCAGCCGAGGCCCGGCCACGACCAGCACGGCCGCGGCCGCCGCGAAGGCGACCGCGGGGCCGGCGAGGGCCGGCCTGGCCGCGGGCCCGGTGCCGCTCTCCGCCGCGGCCTCCGCGGCCGCCCGGGCCGAGATCCGCTGGTCGATGAACAGCATCCGCGCCCCCAAGAGCCAGGCCACGAGAATCGCCCACGACCAGCCGCCGATGTCGAGGAAGGCGATCGGGGGCAGCCGCCCGGCCGTCAGTACCGCGAGGGCGGCGAGGCTGGTGAGGGCGATCGCGAGCGTGGCGGAGAGGGCGTGCGACGCCGCCTCACGGGAGAGCATCCGATGGCCTGACCGCTGGGCGAGGTCGATCCCGGCGAGGATCAGGAGATTCATCAGACTCGAGCCGAGCAGGTCGCCGGTCGCGAGGTCGGGCATCCCCGCCCGCACCGCCGCGATGTCGACAGAGAGTTCCGGCAGGCTCGTGGCCGCCGCGAGGAGCACGCTTCCCACCAGCAGCCGACCGAGTCCCGTGGCCGCGGCGATCCGGTCGGCTGCCCGTGCCAGGACGACCCCCGCCGTCGCCACAACCATCGCCAGGCCGAGAAACCCGCCGATGAGTTCGAGCATCGCTGCCTCAGCCCATCCGCCGGCGCAGCTCGAACAGCGAGTCGGCCCCGTCGCGGACGCGCCGGTGGCTGAGCGGCTTGGCCAGGATCAGGCCGGCGATGAAGCCCGCCACGTGGGCCGAGTAGGCCACCCCCCCGCCCCCGGCGTCGAAGAAGCCGCTCACCACCTGGAACAGGAACCAGATGCCCACGGCCACGTAGCCGGGCACGTCGATCATCATCCGCACCGCGATCACGCTCACGCGGCGGTTCGGGTGGAGCACGAGGTAGCCGCCGAGCACGCCGGAGATTGCCCCGCTCGCGCCCAGGCAGGGGGTGAGCGCCGCCTCACCGCTTGCGTTCAGCGCCACGAAGGCCAGCGACGCGAGCACCCCGCAAGCGAGGTAGAAGAGCAGGTACGAGGCATGACCCATGTCGTCTTCGATGTTGTCACCGAAGATCCACAGAAACCACATATTGCCCAGCAGGTGCATCACGCTGCCGTGCATGAAGATCGCCGTCAGGAGGGTGAACCAGACGGGGATCGGCGTCTTCCTCAGGCCGGGATCCGCGACCTCCACCGCCCCCTGGGGCGTCTGGATGACCCGCATCTGCGGCTCGGTCTCGATGTCCTGCCCGGAGACGATCTCGGCCGGCACCTGGACGTAGGCCATAGTGAAGTTCTCGTCGATGCCCTGTGGCCGGAAGCCTTGCTGCAGGACGGCGAACACGAACACGTTGGCGACGATCAGGGCGATCGTGACGAACGGAAACGTGACGCGATCGGAGTTGTCGTCGCCAATCGGAAAAACCATCTGTCCACCCGGGCGTGAGGGAGCGTCTGCGGCGGCGGTGCCGGTCGAAGGGCCAAGGATAGCCGCGGCCTTCGCGGCGGGCGAACTGAGCGGCCCGACGCCGAATCCCTTGGGGGTGGAGCGGGGTGGTTGAAGATCCGGTGCCGCCGAACTATGATTCCAACGGCGTCGCAGGTGTTGCCGGAATCATCCCTGTGGTGCCGATCCGCGTCGGCTGCCGAATCCGTCTTGACTGACACGATTCGGAGGGCACTCCCGGCGATAGCAGCAGGGCCGCAGCCATGAATCGCTTCTTCCGGCAGGGGCGCCCAGACGCCCGGATCGCCCGCCTTCCCCGCGACCACAGGGGTCACCGCGGCCGGCCGACGACTGCAGTCGAGTCGCTTGAGCAACGGGTTATGCTCTCGGCCGACACGGCCGGCCTGACACGGCAGATCGACTGGAATGGTCGGTCCGTCGAGGTGCATGCCGACACCTGGATCGCCCAGACCAGCGCCGCCCACACCGCCGAACTGGGCCTCGCGGCCGGCTGGCGGGCCGAGTCGCTGGGCGAAGGGTTCTTCGTGGTCACCGCGCCCGGAGCGGGCGTGGCCGACGTGACCGGTTGGGCCGCTGGCTCGCCGCTCGTGGCCTCGGTCGAGCCTGACTTCGTGATCGCGCCGGCGGCGATTCCCAACGACCCGTCCTTCGGCTCGCTCTGGGGCCTCCACAACATCGGACAGTCGGGCGGCCTCGCCGACGCCGACATCGACGCACCCGCGGCCTGGGAGACCACGACCGGGTCCCGGAACGTGGTGATCGCCGTCATCGACACCGGGGTCGACTACGGCCATCGTGATCTGGCCGCCAACGCCTGGCGGAACTCGGGCGAGATCGCCGGCGACGGCCTCGACAACGACGGCAATGGCTTCGTTGACGACGTCTACGGCTGGGACTTCGCCAACCGCGATGCCGACCCGATGGATGACAATGGCCACGGCACTCATGTGGCCGGCACGATCGGGGCCGTGGGGGGCAATGGCACCGGCGTGGTCGGAGTCAACTGGCAGGTGTCGATCATGGCCCTGAAGTTCCTCACGGGCTCGGGCAGCGGCTCGACGAGCGGGGCGATCGGTGCCATCAACTACGCCACCCGGATGAAGCGCGACTTCGGCGTCAACGTGGTCGCCACCAACAACAGCTGGGGGGGCGGCGGCTTCTCGACCTCGCTCCGCGACGCGATCGCGGCCGGCGGTCGGGCCGGGATCCTGTTCGTGGCGGCAGCGGGCAACGACGGCACCAACAACGACGTCACCCCCCACTACCCTTCGAACTACGACGACGACGCGGTGATCTCCGTGGCGGCCACCGACCGGTCGAACCGGCTGGCCAGCTTCTCGAACTTCGGCGCCACGAGCGTGGACGTCGCCGCGCCCGGCGCGAGCATCACCTCCACGCTGCCGGGCAACCGCTACGGCAGCTATAGCGGCACCTCGATGGCCACGCCCCACGTGGCCGGCATCGTGGGGCTTTTGGCCGCCGCCAACCCGGCGGCGACGGCCGCTGAGATTCGGACCGCGATCCTCTCTACGACCACGCCGGTCGCAGCGCTGGCCGGGCGAATGACGACAGGCGGGCTGGTCAACGCGGCCGCCGCCGTGGCAGCAATCCTGCCTGCACCGGTCATTCCTGAGACGCCACCTGTCACCGAGCCGCCCGTCACCGAGCCGCCCGTCACCGAGCCGCCTGTCACCGAGCCGCCCCGGGCGATCGAGGACGTCGGCCAGGTGATCGCCTCCGCCGCGGTGGTGCCAGCCGGGGTGGGTGAGGTTCGGCTCGAGGGCACCATCGGCGACGGCCGCTTCGGCAGCCGTGACGTGGACATGTACCGCGTGCGGCTCGAGGCCGGCCAGACGCTCGTGATCGACGTCGATGCCCGGAGCCTGGCGGAAGGATCCACGCTCGACAGCTTCGTGCGGGTGTTCGACTCCCGCGGCACCCTGCGGAGGTTCAACGACGACTTCGGCGGTTCGCGCGACAGCCGGCTCGTCATCCGCCCGCAAAAGGCCGGCGTCTTCTACGTCGGGGTCTCCGGCTACCGCAACTCGACCTACGATGCGCGAACGGGTCGCGGAGCCCGCGACGGCTCGACGGGCGTCTACCAACTGGGGCTCACCTTCGGCCAGGTGCCGGCTCGTCGCCGGGCGGCAGACGCGATCCGGATGCTCGGCTTCGCCGACGCCACCGCAAGCCCCCAGCCCCAAAGCCAGAGCCAAAACCGTCCGGCGCTGTTTGCGGCCCTGGGGCTCAGTCGGCTCCGCCGCTAACGGCGGCGGACCTGGCTACCGCGTGAAGCGGTGCACCATCACGTGCCGGTAGGTCTGGCCCGGCTCGAGTCGCACGCTCGGCCAGTCGGCGTGGTGGATGGAGTCGGGAAACTTCTGGGTCTCCAGACAGATGGCGGCATTGGCGCCGTACACGGCCCCAGCCTTCCCCGTCAGGGAGCCGTCGAGGAAGTTGCCCATGTAGACCTGGATGCTGGGCTGATCGGTGTGGATCTCGAGCGAGCGGCCACTGGCCGGGTCGCGGAGCACGGCCGCCTTGCGGAGCGTGCCATCCGGCTGCCAGCCCCGCAGCACGTAGGCGTGATCGACGCCGCGGGGCGAGCCCGGCGGAGCGTTCGGCGGCAGCGTCTCGATCGCGCCGCCGCACCGGGCCCACGGCTTCCGCTCGGGGCGGAAGTCGAAGCTCGTGCCCTCGACGGCCGCCCAGGCGCCAGTCGGGATCCCGCCGTCGTCCACGGGCAGGTAGCGGTCGGCCTCCACGGCGAGCTCGTGATCCTTGATCGAGCCCGACGCCTGGCCGGCCAGGTTCCAGTAGGAGTGGTGCACCAAGTTCACGATCGTGGGGGCGTCGCTCGTCGCCGACATCTCCACGACCAGTTCGCCGGCGGGCGTGAGCGTGTAGACGGCCCTGGCGGTGAGCCGCCCCGGATAGCCCTCCTCGCCGTCGGGCGACACCAGCTCGAACTCGACGGCCGGCCCCTTGGCGGTGGACCGCGGCGTGGCCTTCCAGAGCTTCTTGTCGAAGCCCTCGACTCCGCCGTGGAGATGATTCACCCCGTTGTTGGTCGCCAGGGTGTGGGTCTTGCCGGCCAGGTCGAAGCGGCCGCCGGCGATCCGGTTGGAGCAGCGGCCACAGATCGCGCCGAAGTAGGGATGCCCCTTGAGGTAGCCGTCCAGCGAGTCAAAGCCGAGCACCACGTCCACCGGCTTGCCGCCGGCAGCAGCCTCGGCCGGGGGCACGAGGAAGCTCGTCAGGATCGCGCCGTAGTCGGTGATCGTCGCCTTCCATCCACCGGGCACCTCGAGCGTGTAGAGGCTCGCCTCGCGGCCGTCCGGGAGCCGGCCGAAGGGACGAACCGTGGGAACGGCGGCGGAAGCGGCCACGGCGGGCATGCGTTGCTCCTGGGCGATTGCGGGCTGAACCACGACCATGAGAGCCAGGCCGGCGCACACCGCCGCCCACCTCCGAACCGAGACCGTCGGCCGATCGGCAATCATCATGGCGAGCCCCCGGGGGACGGGAAACGCCCGGGATGATACCAGCCCCGGCCGCGCGCGACAGCCGCCTCAGGCGGCCTGCTGAACCTTCGCCGGAGTGCGGCTCTTGGCAGGCGTGCTCGAGGCCGCCTCCTCCTGCTTGAGCTCGATCCAGCCGTCGACGCTCCAGGGGCCGCCGCCGAAGGCCATCAGGGCGAGCAGGCCCCCGGCGATGGCGAGGTTCTTCATGAACTGGATCGTCTGGGCCTGCCGCATCGCGGCATCGGCGACGTTCCAGAAGTCGTGGAAGTAGAAGGTGGCGGCGGCGAGGAACACGAACAGAAACACCGCGCCGATCCGGGTCCAGGCGCCGGCGATCAGCGACAGCCCGCCGAGCAGCAAGAGCCCGATCGCCCCGAACAGCGCGAACTTCGGATTGGGCACCCCCTCGGAGGCCATGTACTCGGCTGTCTGCTGGAACTGCGGAATCTTGTTGCCCACCGCGCTCATCAGGAAGATCACGGCGATCAGCAGGCGGGCCAGGAGCGAGACGAATCCCTTGACGATCGTCGCGAACTGTTCCATGGCGGCGGTCTCCACGCTCCCCGGCGGCATGCCGGGAGGTGGGGATGGTGGCGAAGGGGCGCGGCCGGGGCAAGCCCGGAATCACCCGGGAAAACCGGTCCCCGCTCAGCCTGCCGGCTCGTCCCGGGTGATGCAGTGGAGGGCTCCGCGGCCACGGACCAACTCCCGGCAGTCGACCGGCTCGATCCGGCGGCCGGGGAAGCACTGCTCGAAGAGCCGCAGGGCGGGCTCGTCGGTGGGCGAGCCGAACACGGGCACAGCGACCAGGCCGTTGGCCACGTAGAAGTTGAGGTGGCTCGCCGGCAGCTGTGTGCCCTCGAAGGCGAATCGGGCCGGGATGTCGACGGGGATCACCTCCAGCCGCCGGCCGGCCGCGTCGTGGAGGGTGGCGAGCCGCTCGAGGTTGGCGGCGAGCCCCGCATGGTTGGGATCGCCCTGGTCGGGCTGTCGCGCCGCGAGCACCCGGCCGGGGGCGACGAACCGGGCCAGCTGATCGATGTGGCCGTCGGTGTCGTCGCCGGCCAGGTCGCCGCCAACCCAGAGCACCTCCTCCACGCCCAGCCAGCGGCGGAGCGCCGCGGCCATGCGGCCGCGATCGAGGCCGGGATTCCGCCGCTCGTCCACCACGCACTGCTCGTTCGCGAGGATCGTGCCGGCGCCGTCGGTCTCGATCGCGCCCCCTTCGAGGACGATCCCGGGCGTGAAGGTTTCGAGGCCGAGGTGCGCCGCGACCGACCGGCTCACGCGGGCGTCGTCGTTCCAGGGCGGATACTTCCCTCCCCAGGCGTTCCAGTCCCAGGCCACGGCGGCCCGCGGGGCGAGGCGGGAGTCGGCCTCCTGCCGCCGCAGCAGGAAAACCGGGCCGGTGTCGCGCACCCAGGAGTCGTTGGTGGGGATCGGCACAAACTCCACGTTCGCCACGCCCGCCAGCCGCGCCCGCGGCTCGGCCAGCAGCGACTCCGAGCCGATGATCCGCACCGGCTCATGGGCCGCGATCAGGCGGGCCAGCCGCTCGTAGACCAGCGGGATCGGCTCGAAGGGTCCCAGCCAGGTCTGGCGACGATGCGGCCAGGCCAGCCAGGTGGCGGCATGCGGCTCCCACTCGGCCGCCAGCCGATAGTGCTTCGCATCGGGAGGCACCATGTCAGCCTCCCCAGCGATCGATGAGGCCGCCGTAGGCGTCGATCCGCCGGTCGCGAAAGAAGGGCCAGCGGGTCCGCGACCATTCGATCCGGCCGAGGTCGCAGTCGCAGACGAGCACCTCCGGGGCGTCATGAGCCGCGACGGCCACCCGCTGCCCGTTGGGTGCATAGACCACGCTCGCACCCCAGAAACGGAGCGGCCCCTCGCGGCCGGTGCGGTTGACCGCCGCCACGAACACCCCGTTGGCGATCGCGTGGCTCCTGAGCATCGTGTCCCAGGATTCGTACTGCTCGGCGTGGAGCGGTTCCTCGCCGTCGAGCCAGCCGATCGCGGTGGGGTAGAAGAGCACCTCGGCCCCCGCCAGGGCCGTGAGCCGGGCCGCCTCGGGATACCACTGGTCCCAGCAGACGAGCGGGCCGACGGCGAGCCGGCTCGTGGGCACGCTCATGAAGCCCGTGTCGCCGGGCGCGAAGTAGAACTTCTCATAGTAGTGCGGGTCGTCGGGGATGTGCATCTTGCGATACACACCGGCGGTCGAGCCGTCGGTGTCGAACACGACAGCCGTGTTGTGAAACAGCCCGTGGGCCCGTCGCTCGAACACGCTCCCCACGAGCACCACCCCGTGCTCCTGCGCCGCGGCGGCGAGCCGCTCCGTCAGCGGGCCGGGCACGCTCTCGGCCTCGGCGAACCTGCCGTGATCCTCGGCCTGGCAGGGATACTCGCCGGCGAAGAGCTCCTGCAGGCAGACGACCGTGGCCCCCTGCCCCGCCGCGGCGGCGATGCCGGCGAGCGCCTGGAGGATGTTGGCCTCACGGTCGCCCGTGCAGGCCGACTGCACGAGCCCGAGGCGGATGACGGCGGGGCGATTGGATGGCGGGGTGCGATTCATGGCCCACATCCTACGGTAGCCGCCGCCGCGGGTTCGCGCTGGACGGGCTTCAGAGCCTGGCGCCGTCAGCCAGCAGCCGTTCGCGAAGCGTCTCGTAGGGCACGTCCTGCACGGCCGTGCCGGCGCGAATCGCCTGCACCGCGGCCGTGCCGGCCGCCTGGCCGAGCGCCATGTAGACCGGCTCCATCCGCAGCGACCCGTAGGCCGCGTGCGAGGCGCTGACGCACGACGGCACGAGCAGGTTCACGCACTCCGCCCGCTTGGGCCGGATCGCCCGCCACGAGACGCCGTAGGGCCTTGGGGGCACGATCCAGAACACGCCCTCCCGCCGCACGTGCCCCTGCTCGTTCACGAAATACTGCACGGCGTGGGAGTCGAGCCCGAATGAGCCGAGGGCCACCGGATCGGGGCACGGCTCCTTGCCCAGGCACACGCCCTGGGTCACGACCGCGTCGGCCAGCATCCGCCGCCCCTCGCGGACGTAGAGCTGCGGCGGGAAGCCGCCCGTGGCCGTGAACTCGTCGCGGCACCAGCCGTGCTTCGAGACCACCCGCCGGATCGACTCCGGCACCCGGGGATGGTTGGCGAGCGTCCACATCACCCCCTTGGCGTAGAGGGCGTGCTGCGCGGCGATCAACCGCCGCTGGGCATGGTTCGCCTCGGGATACGGCCAGCTCGCACCGGGCAGGTCGGTGCCCACCGCGTGCATGCTGTTCCAGTCGAACTTCCGCTGGGGCAGCTTGTGGATCAGGATCGGGAGGCGATGGTCTCCCGACTCGAAGACCCGCAGCAGGAGTTCGTGGTCGAGTTCGCGGTAGCCTGCCGGCTTCTCGAAGGGGACCAGGTTGGCGGGGTCGTCGGTGACGCACAGCCGGTAGTTGTAGGCCTGCACCCCCGCGTCGCCCGTTCCGTTGACGAGCGTGGCCGGGTCCGGCCGCCTGACCCAAGGAAGCAGGCCGCTGGCCGGGTCACCCGGCACGATGAAGGGATCGACCGCGGTCGTGAAGTGGTCCTTGTCGCCCTGCGTGTAGTGGGGGCGGGGCTTGCGGTCGCCGCGGCGGACGCCGGCCAGCGACTCGCCATACTCCGACTCGGGCTCCCGGCCGACGACGTACTTCACGCCGGCCTTCGCCATCAGGTCGCCCTCGAAGCTGGCGTCGATGAACACGCGGCCCCGAAACCGCCGGCCCGACTCGGTCACGAACGATTCGATCCGACCGTCCTTCAGCTCCACGCCCTGCTCGAGGTCGAGCGGCTCGCCGGTGACCACCTCGACTCCCGCCTCCTCGAGCCAGTCGCTGAACACTGCCGCCGCCACCTTGGGCTCGAAGTGGAAGATCCGCTCGCCCTTGCCGTACGCCTTGCCGACGCGGGCGTAGAACTCCGAGGACAGCCCGCCGATCGCGCCGGAGTTGCCCACGTCGCTGCTCGACAGGCCGCCGGTTGTCATCCCGCCGACGTGCGTCGAGGCCTCCACGACGACCACGCTCGCGTCCATCTGCCGGGCCTGGATCGCGGCGGTGAGCCCCGCGGCCGTGGCCCCGTAGACGACCACGTCGGCCTCGCGAACGGCGACGGGTTCGGCCGCCCGCGACGCTCCCGCGCAGGCCACCACCGCGAGCACCGCGAGGGCCACGAGCCCAAGGGCCCGCCGGCTCCAGGCGGCCGCGGGGCGATTCATCCCGCCACCGCTTGCTCGAGCCGGGCCGCCGGCACGGGGAACTGCTCGGCCAGGTCAGCCACCTCGGCCCGGATGGCGTCGAGCACACCCTGGTCGTCAGGGCTCTTGAGGGCCCGGAGGATCCAGGCGGCGATCCGGGTCATCTCGTCGGAGCCCATGCCGCGGGTGGTCAGAGCCGGCGTGCCCAGGCGGATGCCCGAGGGATCGACCGGCTTCCGCTCGTCGTAGGGGATCATGTTCTTGTTGCAGGTGATCCCGCAGCGGTCGAGCGTCTCCTCGGCGAGCTTGCCGCCGATGGAAAGCGGCGTGACATCCACCAGCATCAGGTGGTTGTCGGTGCCGCCGCTGACGAGCTTCACGCCGCCCGAGGCGAGCGCCGCGGCCAGCGTGCGGGCGTTGTCGATCACCCGTTGGCCGTAGGCCTTGAAGTCGGGCTTCAGCGCTTCGGCGAAGGCCACCGCCTTGCCGGCGATCACGTGCATCAGGGGCCCGCCCTGCTGACCCGGGAAGACGGAGCGGTCGAGATCCTTGGCGTGGGCCCCGCGGCACATCGCGATCCCGCCGCGGGGTCCGCGGAGCGTCTTATGGGTGGTGCTCGTGACGAAGTCGGCGACGGGCACGGGATTGTCATGGAGGCCGGCCGCCACGAGCCCCGCGTAGTGGGCCATGTCCACCAGCAGCTTGGCCCCGACCTCGCGGGCGATCTCAGCGAAGCGGCCGTGGGGAATCTCCCGGGGATAGGCGCTCGCCCCGGCCACGATCAGCTGCGGCTTGTGCTCGCGGGCCAGCCGGGCCACCTGGTCGAAGTCGAGCAGCTGATTGTCTCGGCGCACGCCGTAGTGGACGAACTTGTAGAAGATGCCCGAGGCGTTGAGCTTCATGCCGTGGGTGAGGTGCCCACCGTGGGCCAGGTCGAAGGCCAGCACGGTGTCACCCGGCTTGATGGCCGCCAAATACACCGCGGCGTTGGCCTGGCTGCCGGAGTGGGGCTGCACGTTGACGTGCTCGGCCCCGAACAGGCTCTTCAGCCGTTCGCGGGCCAGGTCCTCGACCTTGTCCACGAACTCGCAGCCGCCGTAGTAGCGCCGGCCCGGATAGCCCTCGGCATATTTGTTCGTGAGCACGCTCCCCACCGCCTGCATTACGGCGGGGCTCGTGAAGTTCTCGCTGGCGATCATCTCGAGGCCGTCCTGCTGCCTCACCTGCTCGGCGGCCATGGCCGACCAGACCTCGGGATCCTCCTGCTCGAGAATGTTCACGGGCGTTGCCTCCTGCGGGGTGCTGATGCCGCTCCATCATAGGCAGCTGGTCGCCCTCCCGCACCGTCCTCGCGCCACGCCCGCGGGAAACGCCCGCCGCCGGCGGCCGGCCGCCGGCGTGGCTCAGTCGAGCAGCAGCGGCTCGGGCATGAAGGTCAGCACAGGGATCGCGAACATCGCCAGCCCCAGGGCCGTGCGAAACGGATCCAGCGGCCGCCGCTCCTCACGGATCGGCGGGTGATCCACGCCCAGGAAGGTCACGA
>CAMCPF010000040.1 GCA_945876515.1 Candidatus Kuenenia stuttgartensis | reverse complement strand
CCGGGCCCGGGCCGAAGAGCTCGTACGGGCGGCGTTCCCCGCCGTGCCGAGCGTGACGGTCACGATTGCGACTCACGACCGGCCGCCGCCGAAGCTCGGCCAGATCGGCCTCGAGGCCAAGAGCGTGATCGCCGTGGGCAGCGGCAAGGGAGGCGTGGGTAAGAGCACGATCGCCGCCAGCATCGCTCTGGGCCTGGCGCGGGCCGGCAGCCGGGTCGGCCTGCTCGACGCCGACGTCTACGGGCCGAGCGTGCCCCACCTGCTCGGCCTCTCCGGGCGGCCGCAGATCGACGACGGCAAGATCGTGCCGATGAAACTCGCGATCGGCTCCGGCGAGATGCCGGTGATGAGCATGGGCTTCCTCGTGCCCGCCGGCGAGGCGGTGGTGTGGCGGGGCCCGATGCTCCACGGGGCGATCACGCAGATGCTCCGCGACACGCTCTGGGGGCCGCTCGACTACCTCGTGATCGACATGCCGCCGGGCACGGGCGACATCGCGCTCACGCTCTCGCAGGTGCTGCCGCTGACGGGCGCGGTGGTCGTCTGCACGCCGCAGGACGTGGCCCTGCTCGACGCGACGAAGGCGATCGCGATGTTCAAGAAGGTGAACATCCCGGTCCTGGGCATGGTGGAGAACATGGCCTATTTCGTCTGCCCCGACACGCGCAAGCGATACGACATCTTCGGCTCCGGCGGGGCCAAGCGGACGGCCCACGAGCTCGAGATTCCCTTCCTCGGCGAGGTGCCGATCCAGATCCCGATCCGGGAGCACGGCGACGCGGGGAAGACCGCCGCCAACTACGACGACCCCGCCGCCCGACCCTACCTGGAGGCGATCTGCGAGCGGCTCGTGGGCAACCTGGCCGCCGCCGCGTCCGCCTGCCCGCCGCTGCCCAGCCTGCCCGTGCTGTAGATTGCCGTGGCGCAAAAGGTCGAGCAGCATTCAGCCAGACACCCCCAATCCAACGGCGGCCCGGACATGATCGTGCGGCCTTCCTTGTTTTCGGGGCTGCGTGCTGTCGGCCTGCTCTTCCTCGCCGGCGCGGCGACGCTCTGCCAGCCTCGGGCGGAAGCCGAGCCCGAGGCCGAGCCGCAGGCGGCCGCCACCGGGGCCGCGGCCATCGCCGAACTCAGCCGCCGGCACTACGCCGCGCTCGAGGAGCGGGAGCAGGCCGTGGTGGCCGCGGCGCTGGCCGACCTCGACGCCGTCCACAAGAGCTACAGCCCGATGGTCGGCTGGACGGCCCAGCTCCTCTATCGGGCCGGTCGCACCCAGGAGGCCAACGAGATCGTCCGTGGCTACGTCGGCAAGCTGATCCGCCAGGCCAAGGGCCGGATCGAGACCATGGAGAAGCAGAAGGCGGCGGGCACCTTCAAGAGCCTGCCGGTGGCGAGCGGCCTCGAGTGGGGCGAGCCGCACGTCAACGGCTTCGGCCTGTGGGCGATCCTCAATGTCTTCATGCGGCACGGCGACAAGATGGATCAGTCGCTCCGCGACGACGTCCAGTGGATCTGCACCAGGAACACGAGCTGGGCCGGCTCGACGGGCAACCTCTCGTTCCTGATCCCCTTCAACCTTTACCTGACGGAGAAGATGTGGGATCCCGCGCTCCTGCCCGCGGACGGCCGCTACGGCGCCCGCGGCGAGGGAGCGATGAAGATGTTTTATCGGCGGATGGACTACACCGTCTCACGCGGTTCGCCCGAGTTCGCTTCGCGGCCCTACCTGATCTACAACATCGGGATCCTGCTGAACTTCGACAATCCCTTCATCGAGCCCGAGCTCGCCAAGCGGGCCGCGATGGCCTACGAGATGTCGATCGCCCATGCCGCCGGCTCGTGGCTCCGGGGCAACTGGGTCACTCCCGCCGGCCGCAGCTACCCGGCCCATTTCTCGCAAGTGCCCAGCGGCAACGCTGGCATGCTCTGGACCTACTTCGGCGGGCCGACGCCGCCGCTCGGCGGCATCAGCCCGGCGGTCTACACGGCCGCCGAGCCCTGGCGGCCCCACCCGCTAATCGTCAAGGCCGCCACGGATCGCGACCGGCCCTACGTGCACCGCTCCCGGTTCGACGGCGTCAACCACTTCCAGACGTCCTTCATCGACCGCACCTACGGCATGTTCAGCACCGCGCTCACCCACCCGCCCACCGGGCGAAAGTCGGCCATCTGGGGCCAGACCTATCCCTACGGCGTGATGTTCGACCAGCCCGACACCACCAAGGCCAGCATCTGCTGGATGACGGTGCCGGCCTGCGACGACAAGCCGCTCACCAACCACACGCAGGGCATCAGCAGCCGGTTCTGCGAATACCTGCAGCGGGAAGGCGCGCTCCTGCTCGTGGCCAACGACCTGCGAAACCCCGAGTTTCTGCCGCAGATCCGCGCCGACGTGAAGGGCCACAAGCAGTTCTCGGTCGAGACCCGCTCGATCCTCGGTTACGTGCCCGACGGCTACCTGGCGCTCGTCGACGACGCGGCTACCCACGGGCGGATCTTTCTCGACTACGGCAGCGTGCTGATCGCCTTGACCGCAAGCCAGCCCTTCACCTGGACGCCGCGGGGCGGCCTGTTCTCCGGCGGCGGCCTCTCCAAGGAAGACAGCGAGTTTCGGATCGCGGCCGACAACGCGGCCCTGGCCATGGAAGTGGCCCATCCCGACGAGTTCCCGGCGGCGTCACCGGCCGAGCGGCTGGCGGCCTTCAAGCGGGCCATCGTCGCCAAGGCGAAGATCTCGCTCGGCACGGCTGAACTGCCCGGCGAGCCGGTCAAGGGGCAGGATCCCGCCATCCCCGTGGCACCCCGCGTGGTGGCCAAGGCTGCCTACGTGGATCGCTTCGGCCACACGCTCGAAAAGACCTTCCAGGGTCCGGCCATGATCGACGGCGCCGAGGTCGACTACGCCTCCTGGCCGCTCGTCGACAATCCCTGGATCCATCAGGACTGGGACGGCAACATGCGGATCAGCGACGGGGTCACCGAGCGAATCTACGACGTCAAGGCCTGGACGATCACGGAACGCGCGGTGGCGCGGTAGGCCGGCGGCGCGGTTGCCCGGGCCCCTCACGGCTCGAGCACGACCTTGACGAGCCCCGGCTCGCGGTCGTGGAGGCGGGTAAACCACTCAGGGCCTTCCGCGAGCGGCGCGATCTTGCTGACGAAGCCCGACAGGTTCACGCGGCCCTCCGCCACCAAGCGGATCGCCTCCGGGTAGCAGCCCGCCGAGGCACACGATCCCTGGAGCCGCAGTTGTCTGGTCACCACCGCCTGCAGCGGCAGCTCGATCGCGGGCGAGACGTTGCCCACGAGCACGACCGTGCCCCCTCGGGTGGCCGCCGCGATCGCGGTCTGCACGGCCCCGGTCGAGCCGACCGCCTCGATCACGAGGTCGGCTCCGTCGGTGTCGGGCGACGACGTGCCCCAGCGGGCGGCAAGCGTGCCGGCATCGTCGCCCGCGAGAAACGTCTCCGTCGCCCCCAGCCGACGGGCCTCGGCCAGCCGACCCTGGTCGAGATCGACGGCCGCGATCCGCGCGACACCCTTGGCGGCGAGCGCCGCCACCACGGCCAGCCCGATCGTGCCGGCGCCGACGACCACGGCCGACCGCGTGGCGGGCCCCGCCCCGCCGAGCCGGACGGCATGCAGCGCGATCGTGAGCGGCTCGAGCAGCGCGGCCGACACGAAGTCGAGCGCATCGGGAATCGGATGCACCACCCGCCGTGGCACGGTCACATACTCGGCGAAGCACCCGTGCCGCCGGTAGGTGCCGCAGGAGACGCCGAGCACCTCGCGGCTCGTGCAGAGGTTCTCAGCGCCCGCCAAGCAATGCTCGCAGGCTCCGCAGAACACGGTCGAGTCGAGCACGACCCGCGTGCCCGGGGCGAGGTCGCCCACGCCCTCCCCGACCGCGTCGACCGTGCCGGCCGCCTCGTGCCCCATGACGAGCGGCGGGATTCGCCGGCCGGTCGCGCCGGTGTAGCCATGCACGTCGCTCCCGCAGATTCCGCAGGCCGCGACCCGCACCCGCACCTCGCCCGGCCCGACGGCCGGCGGGTCGAGATCGGTGAGTTCGAGCCGGCCGGGAGCAGTGAGCAGCAGGGCTTTCATGGGGTGAGATGATACCGCACGCGTAGGAGTGCGGGCTCGAGCGTGTGGGCTCGGGGCTGCCCATGCCATCTCGCCGGACGCTCCCTTCGAGCATCCTGCTCTCCGGTCGCTCGGAGGAAACCTCGCTTTCGCCGTCCCGGCTGCGCTCGGTTTCCTACGCCGCTCGATTGGCATGGGCAACCCCTCGCAGTCCAACGGTTGAAGAGGAATCGCTTCGCCTGCGGATTCGTCTAAGCGAACGTCGCGCGCCACCCCGCGCCCGAGCACGGCCGCGCTGCTTTCGCGCCGTCGCCGCCGTCCCGGCGTCGGCTCCGGCTTGAGGTCGCCGGGCAAAGCCCGGCTCCGGCCGCCGCCCCGCGGCGGCCCGATTCGTCTGAACGCCCGTCGCGCGCCACCCCGCGCCCGAGCACGGCCGCCCGGAGGTGCGGCCGGCGGGCGGAGGCCCGCCAAGGCTGCAGGGGGCATGGATGCCCCTGCAGCCGTGAAGTCAGTACAGGCTCAGCGTGCCGCCGTCGGGCCAGTGGAGGACGGGCTGACGGGTGTATTGCATCACGCCTGCGAGCGACCGCACCTCGGCGGACCGGCGGCCGATGCGAGCCCACTCGACGAGCGTGGCCCGCGGCCGCGCTATCGAGATGGGTAGCCCCCAGGCGTCGGCCGCCGTATTCCAGAGGGCGTCGAGCCTCCGACGCCGCACGTGGATCGAATCGAAGCCATACCAGTCGCCCGGCTGCTCGACGAGCACGGCCCCATGCTCGGCGGCGATCCCCCGCACCGCCTCGTCGAGCCGCTCCGCCGCTGCACGAAGCTGTTCGAGCGACAGCGGGCAGCCCGGCACGTAGACCGTACGGAGCAGGCGGTAGCGCACCGCGCCCGCCCGGGCCACGCTCTCGAGCGGCAACGATGTGATCGCGACCCGCGCCCCGCGGCCGGCCAGCCGCGCCACGCACTCCCGTACCCAGCCGGCGGTCTGCTCGACCGAGAAGCCGTAGAGCAGGTCGTTGCCGATGTCGGTCACGACGGCACGCACGGGCCGCGCCGATCCGGAAGGCTCGAGCCGATCGAGCGCGTGCCAGAGGCCGCTCCTGAGGATCGACGGCAGCCGCCGCCAGGCCACCCGGCTGTTGGCCCCGTACGACCGGCCATGACCGGCCGCCACGAGCAGGTCCGTGGGGCCGCCCCGGCCCTGAGCAGTGGCCACGAGCCTGGACAGCCCACGGGAGAGGTTGCTCGCCCCGATCGCGACCACGATCGGTCGCGACGCCAGAGGCTCCGTGGCCGGGCCGCTCATGCCCTCACCGCCACCGCGGTCCGCCGGCCGAGAGGCTCTGCCAGCAGGAGACGGCCAGCATCGCGAACATGATCCCCAGGAACGGCTGGCCACGGGTGTAGCCCCAGTAGGCCACGAGCGCCCCGACCGCGACGCCGATCAGCCCGGCGATCTTGTGGGCGTCGGCCACGCCCAGCGCCAGCATCCCCTCGCGGACGATCTGCCCGCCGTCGAGCGGCGGCACCGGCAGGAGGTTCAGAAGCGGCCAATAGATGTTCACCGACAGCATGAACATCGCGAAGGCGAACGCCTGCAGCGACCCGATGCGCCGGCCCTCGTAGAGGCCGAGCGACTCGCCGATGGCGTCGATCGGAAACGGTACGGCGTAGCCCGCCGCCCGCAGCCCGACCACGATCGCCGCCGCGAGCGCAAGCTGTGCCAGCGGCCCGGCGGCCGAGACGACAAGCCGCTGGATCGGCCGTAGGTGTGCCCGCCGGCCCCAGGCATCGGGAATCGCCAGGCCGCCGAAGTGGTAGATGACGATCTGCGAACCCTGGCCGAAGAAGCGATAGGCCAGGGCATGGCCCAGTTCGTGGACGAGAACCGAGATCAGCACCGCAGCCGCCCAGAGGATCAGGTAGCCGAGCATCGACCGCTGGTCACCGCCATGGTATTGGTCGGCAAACCACTGGCAGATGCTCCAGCCGAGCAGCGTTGCGCCCAGCCAGAACCAGGCGGAGACGCGGACGGGGATCCCGGCGATCGCGAAATGCCAGTCGGCGGGAGTCGGCTGGGGCTCGGCGAGCAGCATGGACCGCAGGATACCCGATCCGGACGACCAAGTCGTTCAGGCCGCCCGCCGCGCGGCGGCCTCGACCGGCGCGGCAGCGCCGGAGATCACGAGCACCGCGGCCGCCGCCCGGGCGGCCGAGCCGGGATGCGCCACCCGCGCCGCCACCGCCTCGATGCGGGACCGCGCCCGCGCGAGGGCAACCGGATCGCGGAGCCACTCGATCACGTGCCCGGCCGCCCGGTCGGCCGGATCGCCGACGGCGAGGTATTCGGGGTACACGGCCTCTGGATCGGCGGGCGGCACGCCCCACGGCGGCACAAGCGTGGGCTGTACCGGGCCGATCGGCTCGCGGGATGCCAGCAGGTTCACCAGCGTGATGAACCGCGCGTGCCGAAAGAAGCTCTGCACCACGTAGTCGAAGCCGCCGATCCGGTAGACGATTACCGTCGGCACGCGGGCGGCCAGGAGTTCGAGTGACACCGAGCCGCTCACGGCGATCGCCGCCGTGGCCGTCGCGATCAGTTCCCGGGCCTGGCCCGCCGAGACGTCGATTCCAAGCGCGCGAAGTTCGTCGCTGCCGGCGATCGCCGCACGCGCCCGGGCCGCGTGTCGCTCGTGGAGCGCGGCCAGTGAGAACCGGGCCTCCGGCACCTGCCGGCGGACGGCCACCGCGGCGGCAAGGATGCTCCCCAGGTTGGCGTCGAGTTCCTGGCCGCGGGAGCCGGGCAGCAGGAGCACATGGGGCCGGGCGCCGCCGGGGCCGTCCGGGGCCGCCCCGGACCGTTCACACTCGTCGAAGACGGGATGGCCCACGAGGGTGCTCGTGATCCCCCTCGCCTGGAACCAGTCGTGCTCGAAGGGCAGCGCCGAGAGCACGTGATCCACGAGTCTGCGCATCTTGGCCGCCCGCCAGCTGGCCCAGGCCCAGATCTGCGGCGGGCAGTAGAAGACCACCGGAATCCCGTGCCGCTTGGCCCGCCAGGCCAGCCACCAGTGGAATCCCGGGAAGTCCACCAGCACGCAGACGTCGGGCCGCTCGTCGAGGAAGCTCCGCTCGGCCCGCCGCGCGAGATCGACGAACCGGTGGATCGAGAGCACCACCCGCAGAAACCACATCACGGCCAACCGGGTCAGGTCGGCGACCAGCCGGCAGCCGGCAGCCTCCAGGCACGGGCCGCCGAGCCCGACGCATTCGATGTCGGGGCGCCGCGCGCGCAGCTCGCGCACGAGCAACGCCGCATGATGGTCGCCCGAGGGCTCGCCGGCCGAGAGGAAGATACGCATAAAAAATCCGCCCGGACGGGGGTTTCGTCCGGGCGGAGTATTTCACGTCGGGCGGCGGCGACCTAGGCCAGTTCCGGCCGGGTTCGCCGGCCTATTTCGCCAGCGCGAAGCCCTTGCCCGAGCCGAACACGAGGTTCACCTGCTCGTCGGCAGCGGCCTTGGAAACCTTGCCCTTGCAGTTGTTGCAGCAGAAGCCGACCGGCACGCCACCGACGTCGATCTGCGTGCCGGACTTCACTGGGCCGCCACTCATGGGGCAGCCCTTCTGGACCATCTGCCCGGTCGCGACCAACTGCTGTCGGGCCTTGGCGGTGAACTTGGCGGAGTCGGCGGCAAACGCCTTGACGCACTTCTCGCAGCAGAAGCAGACCTTGCCACCTTCGAAGTCCGCCGTCGCATCGGGGTCGCAGGCGTGGCCGGAGACGGGGCACATCGGCTCGACTTTGGTGGCCGGCGCCGCGAAGGCGACGGCGGCGAGCAGGGCGAAACCGGTCGTGACGCTGACGAATGTCTTCATGGTGGCTCCTAGGTCTCGAAAGGGAATGGTGGCTAGAGAGTATCTTGGAAACAGATCATAGCCCCGCGTCGGAGGCCGAGACAACGCCTTCCCGGTGCCGCGGTTCCGGCAGGCCCAGGGCTACGACCGCCCCCGCGGCGATTACGGCCGCCCCCGCCACGAACACCGGCTGGAACCCGATCGCGTCCACCGCCAGACCCACCAGGGGCGAGAGCACGAACGGGGCCGCGAGCGCCGCCCCCACGATGCTCACATACCGTGGATGCTCGGCCGCCGTCGGTGCCAGCTCCAGCGCGTAGCCGGTGAAGATCTTGAGCGAGATGGGATTGAGGCCCAGCGGCGCGTAGACGAGCCAAAACCACTCGCCGGCCACCGCGTGCGGAGCGAGCGAGAGCAGCGTGACGAGCAGTGGCGTGAGGGCCGAAAGGGCCACCAGCCAGACCAGCACGATCCGCGTGCCCTTGCGGTCGGCGAACGGCCCGGCGACGAGGCTCGCGAAGCCGGTGGCCAGATTCTGCACCACGACCCACACCAGCAGGCTCGAGCGACCCGTACCCAGGCTGTCACGCGCGAAGGCCTGGTAGTGGGGAAAGAGCATCAGCACCGCCGAGAAGCAGCCCGCGGAGACCGCGAGCCGGCCGAGGGCTGGATCGGCCGCGATCACCCGCCGCCACGCGGCGACGCCTTCCGCGACATGGGCCGGCCAGCCGGCCGGCCGCTGCCGCCGCACCGGCTGCACGTCCACCGGTTCATCGAGCACCAGCGGCACCACGGCGGCCAGGGCGAAGAAGGCCGCGGTGGCGGCGAAGATCTTCGGGAACCCGTCGGGCTCGGTCAGCCACGGTCCCAGGAACATGACCGCCGCCAGGATCGCCAGGACGCTGCCGACCGTCACGCTCACGACCATCGCACGGCCGCGGTTGCCGGCGGCGATCAGCTTGCCCTGCAGCGTGGCGAGCACGAGTTGGTTGAGCCCGTTGGCCGCCGCGAACGCCGCGTAGACCGCGAGGAAAAGCCCGGCGAGCAGATCGGGGCGGGCGGCGGCGAGCGGCCCCCACGCGACTGCAAGCAGGCCGAAGCAGCCGGCCATGGCGAGCGTGGTGGCGACCAGCGCCGGCCGCTTCCGGGGCAGGCGGCCGAGCGGCCCGGCGGCGGCCAAGGGCGGCAAGCTCTGGCCGCCGCGGTTGAGCACCGGCAGGAGGCCGCGGAGCGTGCCTGAGTCGACCAGCGCGTCGAGCACGGCCGGCATGATGATCGTCTCGGTCTTGAAGATCCAGCCGATGCGGACGAGCACCTGGTAGGCCTCGATCCCGAGCGTGTTCCTCGCCTCGCGGGCAGTGGCCTCGCGGGCGGCGGCCTGGCGGGCAGCGGTGGAGGGATCGGCCCGGGGCGGGATAGGCTGGGCAAAGGTCGTGTCGTCGCCCATCGTTTCCTCAGCATGAGGGTTTTGCATGATGCCGTCCATCCGCCTGGCCTGTCTCGCCGCGGTCCTCCTGCCGGCCGCCGCCGTGGCCGAGCAGGTGCCCGTCTGGTTCGGCACCTACACCCGCGGCGGCTCGGGCTCCGAGGGAATCTACGTGGCCCGGTTCGACACCGATCGCGGCACGCTCTCGAAGCCGGAGCTCGCAGCCATCGCCAAGAACCCATCGTTCCTCGCCTTCCATCCGAAGCTGCCGATGCTCTACGCGGTGGCGGAGGTGGCGGGCGCCGAGGGCAAGCCGGAAGGGGGCGTGGCCGGCTTCGCCGTCAACGAAGCGACGGGCACGCTGACCGCGAAGGGTGAGCAGTCGAGCGGTGGCGGTGGTCCCTGCCATGTGACCGTGGATCCCTCGGGCCGCGCCGTGCTCGCAGCCAACTACGGCGGCGGAAGCCTCATCTGCCTGGGGCTCACGGCCGACGGCACGCTCAAACCGGTCGTGACGGGCACGCCCGGCGGGTTCGTCCAGCATGCCTATGACCGGGCCGGCACGCCCGGCCTCAACGAGCGGCGGCAGGAGAAGCCCCACGCCCACTCGGTAGACGTCGCCTCCGACGGCCGCTTCGCCTTCTGCTGCGATCTGGGCCTCGACGGCGTGCTGATCTACCGGCTCGACGCCGAGCGGGCCACGCTCGCACCGCATGGCCAGGCGACGGTCGCCGTCGGCGCGGGCCCGCGGCACTTCGCCCTGCACCCCGGCGGGAAGTTCGCCTGGTGCGTCAACGAACTGGCCCTGACGGTGACGGGCTTCGCCTTCGACGCCGCTGCGGGCACGCTCACGGAGATCCAGACGCTGTCCACCATTCCCGCCGACGTCGCCGACCGGACCGGGATCTCGTGCGCCGAGATCGCCGTCCATCCGACGGGAAAGTTTCTCTACGCCAGCAACCGCGGCCACGACTCGATCGCGATGTATGCGCTCGACGAGGCCACGGGCAAGCTGACCTTCCTGGGCGCTGAGCCCACCCGGGCCAAGACGCCGCGGCATTTCGCAATCGCTCCGGGGGGCAGGCATCTGCTCGCCGCCGGCCAGGACTCGGGCACCGTGACGGTGTTTGCGATCGACCCGGCGACCGGGAAACTCAGGTTCACGGCCGACTCGGTCGCGGTGCCCGCGCCGGTCTGCATCCTGTTTCGGCAGGGCCCATAGAAGCCCCCTTGCGCGAGGAAGGGGGATGCCGCGAACCACACCACACGGCCGGGCAGTCACCGTCCCGCCGCGATCACCAGCTCCAGGTAACTCCGCCGCTCCTGGGCGTCGCAGCCGAGCGTGCGGGCCAGCGATTCGATGCAGGCCGTGGCGAGCGGCACCTCCCCTTCGGATGCCTGCAGCTCCAACTCGACGAAGTCGCCGACGCCCTCGACGCGGTCGAGCGCCACCTCGACCTCGGTGCCCTGCCAGGGCACCCGCGCGGCCCGCCGCCGCTTGGCGACGTCCCGCACCCTGCGGAAGCCGAGTGCCTCGAGGAGTTCCGTCCAACGGTTGAGCGTGGCCTGCCCACCGCGAGGTCCGCCCGGCAGCGGCGGCACCTGGGCGAGCCCGAGTTCCAGTTCGCGTCGGGTCTTGGAGGCCGAGTCGATCCTCGGCCCCTTCCACGTCACGGCTACCTCGTCGCCGACCCGCCGCAGCCGCAGCGCTTCGTCGGTCTTGACGAAGTCGCGACAGGGATGGGCGAAGTAGCGGTCCACCTGCTCGACCGGCTCGCGAAACCTGGCGGCCAGCCCCACGAGCCTGGCTTCGAGGGCCGGAGGATCCCCGACGCGAAACTTTTGTTCGACCTCGTACACTTGAATCTTCCCAACGTGACCACGATGCCACTCATCCGGGACACCGCCAGGCCGACGATGATAGCCTCCGTCCCCGACCGGTTCCGCGTGATTGCTGCGGCGTGTCTCCTGTCCGTCGCCGCCGGCTGCGGTGAGCCGCCAGCCCATCCCGCCGTGGGAAAGACGCTGGGGACGCTGCCCCTCGCGCCGCTGGCCGACCTCACCGCGGCGCCCCCCGCGCTCGCCGGCCGGGTGACGCTGCTCAACTTCTGGGGCACGTGGTGCCCGCCCTGCCGTCGCGAGCTGCCGGGCCTCGCCCGAATGGCCGCGAGCCTTGCCGGTGAGTCGCGGTTTCAGTTGGTGGCCGTCTCGTGTGCCGGTGGCGGCAGTTCGGGCGATCAGGCCGACCTCGCGGCCGAGACGGCCGAGTTCCTGCTGAAACAGAAGCTCACCGTGCCCGCCTACGTCTTCGCCGACCCCGTGGCCGCCGACCTCCTGGCCACGACCCTCGGCCTGGAGGCGCTCCCGGCCACCTACCTGATCGGCCCCGACGCCACGGTCCGCCGCGTCTGGATCGGCTACCGTCCGCGGGACGAAGCCGAGATCGCCGCCGCGATCGTGGCGGCACTAAGATGACGGCTGCAGGGGCATCCATCTTCACGGCTGCAGGGGCATCCCTGCCCCCTGCAGCCTAGGCGGCACTCCGGCCTTCGGCCGCTGCCGCCGGCCGCACCTCCAGGCGGCCGTGTTCGTGCGCGAGGTGGCGCGCAGCGTTCGCTCAGACGAATCCGAAGGCAGCGCGCTTCCTGGTCAACCGTCGGACTGC
>CAMCPF010000039.1 GCA_945876515.1 Candidatus Kuenenia stuttgartensis | reverse complement strand
GCTTCGGCATCCTGCCTGCGCTTGCCAGCAACGCCGCTCGATTGGCACGGGCAACCCCCTCGCGTGATCCGTGTCGAGCACCACGAACCTTCAATAAAAGCCCCCTTGCGCGAGCAAGGGGGATGACGCGCGGCCAGGGCCGTTGACGTCCGGGGTAGAATGCGAATGGGAATGGCTTGCCGACCGTTCTGAACTCTGCTCCGGGAGGTGTGATCATGGCGGCGAAAACGATCCTTTTTCCGACCGATTTCTCGACTGCCAGCGACGCCGCCCTGGTGCACGCCGAGGCGCTCGCCAAGGCGTCCGGCGCGAAGCTCTTGATCATCCACGTCGAGGAGCCGCCGCTGGCCTACGGCGGCGGAGAGTTGTATTACGGCCTGCCCGAGCCCAACTCCGAGCGGATCCAGAAGATGCTGGAGGATGTCCGGCCGCGGGATGCGGCCGTGCCCTGCGAGCACCGGCTCACGATGGGCGATCCGGCCGGCGAAGTCGTCAGGATCGCCGGCGAAGTGGACTGCGAGATGATCGTGATGGGCACCCACGGCCGCACGGGGCTGACGCGGCTGTTGATGGGCAGTGTCGCCGAGCAGATCGTCCGCCGCGCTCCCTGCCCCGTGCTCATCTACCGGGAGACCGCCGAGAAGCTCGCTGCCAGCCGCGCCGGGGCCTCCTGATCGCCATGGGGATCAGGACGATCCTCGAGCGACGGGCCCACGTGCGGCGGGTCGTGCGCGAGCTGTTCGATGCTGCCGGCTTTCTCGAGGTCGATACCCCCGTGCTCGGCGCGGAGGTGCTCCCCGAGGCCCACATCGAGCCGGTCGCGGTGCGACTCGTGGGAACGGCTGCCGCCCGTTGGCTCCAGGCCAGCCCGGAGAATCTGATGAAGCGGCTGCTCGCCGCCGGCGCGGGGGCGATCTACCAGTTCGCCCCCGCCTTCCGCGACGGCGAACGGGGCCCGCAGCACGATGTCGAGTTCACGATCCTCGAGTGGTACGCACCGGACACGTCGCTCGACGACGCGGCCGTGCTGCTCGAGCGGCTCTGCACCGCGGTCCTCGGAACCGAGGGGCTCGACCGCACGACCTGCGCAGCGGCCTTCCTGGTGCACGCCGGCGTGGATCCGACGACCGCCGCGCCCGGCGAAATGCTCGCGGCGGTCCAGCGGCACGTCGCGGTCGTGCCTGAGGGCCTCGTTACCCTCGGGCCCGTGGAGCTCGCCGACCGGTGCTTCGAGGTCCTGCTCTCAGAAGTGGTACAGCCGCGGCTCGGCCACGCCCGGCCGGTGATGCTCGAGCGTTGGCCCGCCTCGCAGGCCGCCTTCGCCCGGATCGACTTCGGGCCGCCGGCCACGGCCCGACGGTTCGAGCTGTTCGTGGGCGGCGTGGAGCTCGTGAACGGCTGGGAGGAGGAGACCGGCCGCGGGCCGCTCGAGGCGCGGATCACCGCGGCCAACGAGATCCGGCGGGCGTCCGGCCGGTCAGTGCTACCGGTCCCGGCGCGGCTGGTCGCGGCCCACGGCCCCGACATGCCGCAGGGCGTCGGCGCCGCGCTCGGCTTCGATCGGCTCGTGATGCTCGCCGCAGGTGCCTCATCGATCGACGCCGTCCGCTGCTTCCGCGACGGCGGCTGAGCCGAAGACTCCGTTCGTTTCGTTCACTCCACGAGTTCGAAGCCGGTCACGAGCCACTGCTCCACCGCGGCCCGGCCGCGGGTCGTAGCCCGGGGCTCGACCAACAGCCTCACGACCCCGCCCGTGCGACCGCAGGCGGTGAGCTCCGCCTCGGCCACCCAGACGACCGCTTCGGCGACATCCCGACGCACGGTGATGCCAGGCCGGGCAGCCTGGCCACAGGCGGCGACGGCCGTCACGGCCGGCAGCGACTTGAAGGCGGTCGTGGCGTCGGCCGCCGCCGACTCGAGCTGAGAATGCTCGTGGCCCCGCGCCGGCAACGCCCCCGGACTGCAGAGGCCGATCGCATCCGCAAATCGAGCCTCGCGCACCGCGTCGGCCCACGCGGCCGCGGTCGCCGCCGCACGCCGACCGCCGATCCAACGATCCACGACGAAGCCACCGGCGGCCTGGGCCGCGAAGCCGAGCGCGAGCGCCAGCCCCACGAGCGCCGCCCCCCGACCGACCCGCCGCCCCTCGGAACGCGCGAGTTCAACGAGCGCCACCACCGCAAGCACGACCGCGACCAGCGGCACCATCGCGGCCAGTGAGGTGAACAGCACGAGCGCCGAGCCGCAGCCGGCCAGGAGCGCCGCCACGGCCAGCCCGCTCACGGGCCGCTCGCCCGCCAGGACGTCGGCAGCGCCGGAGTCTGTCATGCGATTGCCTCCCCGGTGGCTCTCAGTTCGCCTCCACCCGCAGCGTCTCCTCCGCCTCCAGCGCCTTGCGTCGGTCGGCATAGCGGAGGATGAAGTCGGCTTGCGGATCGAAGGCGTGCTCCGAGTCAGCGAAGGGGCCGCTCGTTGACGAGCCCCGCACCCAGGCCAGCCAGCGGCGATCGGGGGCAAGACCGAAGAACATCCGCGCCTCGGGCGTCGGCTGGATCATGGCCCGTGGCACCGGTGCGGTGTGCAGGGATGCCGCCGTGAAGCAGACCACCACCCAGGCGGTCAGCAGCGCCACGAGCGGGCCGGCGGCGAGTTCGACCGGCTTACGGAACCGGACGCGCGTCCGCGAGAGGCGGTCGGTGATCTCCCGCATGAAGAGCAGGAGTACGCAAAACGTTCCCTGCAAGGCGATGAAGTCGAGCAGATAGGTGTAGGAGGCGAGCGCTGGCTCGAGCCGGGCCACGACCACCGGGTACCAGGCGGTGGCAAGGCTCGCGGCCAGAAGCACGTTCAAGAGCATGATCAGCCCGCTCCACGGTCCCTCGCGCCAGACCGCAAACGCCACGGCGATGAAGATTCCCAGGAGGATCAACGAGATGGTCATGGCTTCTTCCTCACGGGCGCGGCGGGGGCAGGCCGGACGGTTGTGACCGCCGCAGCCGGCGCAGGCGCCGCGACGGGCTTCCCCGTCAAGGCCCGCTGAATCTCCTCGAGCGAGGTCGCGCCGGCGGCCACCAGTTGCATGCCGCCATCCCGCAGCGGCTGCATGCCTTCCTTGACGGCTCCCTGCCGCAATTGCTCCGGCGTGGCGCCCGCCGCGACCAGCCGCCGCAGCGCGCCACCGCTCGCGAGTTCGAACAGCCCCGTCCGGCCGAAATACCCCACCCCCTGACAGAGGCGGCACCCGTCGGCCGAGGCCTTGAAGATCTTAGGCAGCTGCTCTGCGGTGAGCTTGAGCTTGCCCAGGAGCGGCTCGGGCGGGGGAATCTCCTCGCGACACTTGGGACACAGTCGGCGAACGAGCCGCTGTGACACCGAGCCCAGCAGCGCGGCGCCGAGCGTCTTTGGATCGACGCCGCAGGCCAGCACCCGGGCCACCGCCTCGACGGCGTCAGACGCCTTGAGGCTCATGACCACGAGCTTGCCCTCGCCCACGAGCCGGACGAGCTCCACCACCAAGTCCTTGTCGCGCACGTCGCGGGCCACGATCACCGCGGGATATTCCCGCATCGCATCGGTGAGGGCCGCCACCGGCGTGAGGCCCGTGCGGGCATCGAACCGCACCGGCTTGACGTTCTGAATCTCCCGAGGCGGTTGAGCCGCATCCTCGATCGAGATGAAATCCCGTAGCATCCGGTCGCCCGACTCCACCACGAGGTCGAACGTGGTCGAGAGCCCGGAGGCGGCCGGCGCCGACACGAGGAGCAAGCCCCGCTCGGCCCCGAGCAACTCGCCAAGCCGGTTTGCCAAAGGGTCCGGCATCCCCAAGGCCGGCAGCGTCTTGAAGGCTGCCGCCGGCGCCTCGATCTGGATCGCCAACTGCCGGACATCCCCTGTCTTGGCGGCCGAGACCCGGCAGTTTTGCAGTTTGCCATCGACCTTGATCGCGAACCGACCGACGCCGGCCGGCTTCCCGCAGATGGCCTGGGCAGCCGCCAGCACCGCCTCGCCGACGTCGCGGCTCGACGGCGGCACTTCGACCCACGCCTCCTTCTCCTTCCGGCTCCGCGGCGGCCGCCGCACACGCGGCTTGCCCCAGACGCCGTCGACCTCGTGCCGCACTGTCGTCTCCGAGCCGATGTCGACCATTGCCGTAGACGACCGGGCCACGACGGCGGCCACCAACTGGCGCCGCAACTCTTCGAATCCCGGCAGCGCTTTGGCCGCCGCGAGGCGGGCGGTGTTCTCTCCCTCGTCACGGCCGCCGACCGCCAGCATCTCGACGGTCGGCAGCGTGTCCTCCTCGCGGACCGGCTCGCTGATCTCGATTCCCAGGGGCGCGACGAGCCTGGCGACAACCCGGCGAGCATGGCCCGCCGTCAGGATCCGTTCGGACTCCTCCACTTTGCGGTTGCGGGCCACCGCATAAAGCACCACCGGCACGAGCCAAGCCAGAAGCATGAGCACGATCCCGGCGGCCGCCGAGGGGATCCACCAGGCAAGCACGGCCGCGATCGGTAGCGGCAGGCCGCAGACGGTGCTCCAGAGGGCCGGGGTGATTCCCCGCTTCGTCGCATCGCGATGGACCCAGTCCACCGTCCGTACCCACGCCAGCACCACCAGCCACCAGAGCATGGCCGGCACGATCGCGATCCCTCCTCCCTGACCCCGCCAGTCCGCGGGCAGCGCTGGAGAGGCTGGCGGCCAGCCGACGGTGGCCCCTGCGGCCGACGACGCACCACCGGCCACGATCGCGAGGCTCACCGCCCCGAGGCTCAGCTGCCGCGACCCCATCAAGCGACTCCGATCCCCTTGAGGGCCATCATCAGCGCCTCGCGGTTGGGGGCGATCTCGAGCGCGTCCTTCCGCTCGACGAGATCCTGGTCGATCAGGCTCTTGAGGCTCATCGTGAAGTCCTGCATTCCGTCGCGGTGCGACTTCTTGATGTGGTCGGGCAGCCCTGAATCGTTCCCCTCGAGGATCATCTTCCGCACCATCACGTCGAAGAACATGATCTCGACCACGGGCACCCGGCTGAGCCCGAGTTCCTTGGCCTTCGGCCCCTCCGAGCGGATCAGCTTCTGCCCCACGATCCCCTTCATGTTGTTGGCGATCGCGCTCCGCAGGGCGCCGTGCATCTCCTCGGAAAACAGGTCTAAGATCCGGCCGATCGTGGTCGAGGCGCTGGCGGCGTGGATGGTGCCGAACACGAGATGGCCGGTCTCGGCGGCGTGGATCGCCGTCATGAAGGTCTCTTCGTCCCGCATCTCACCCACGAGGATGATGTCGGGATCTTCGCGGACGGCATGCTTCATGCCGATCGCAAAGTCCTTGACATCCTGGCCGATCTCCCGCTGGTTGATCAGGCACTTGTCCTCGGTGAACACGAACTCGATCGGATCCTCGAGCGTGAGGATGTGCTTGCGGTGGTTGCGGTTGATGTAGTTGAGCATCGCCGCGATCGTCGTGCTCTTGCCGGAGCCGGTCACCCCCGCCAGGAGGATCAGCCCCTGATCGTACTGGCAGAGCCGCTCGATCGCCGGCGGCAGGTGGAGGCCCTCGAAGTCCGGAATCGAGTTGTTGACCCGACGGGCGACGAGGCCGAGCGAACCTTGCTGGGTGAGCAGATTCACCCGGAACCGCCAGCGGACTCCGTCCACCGTGGCGACGTGGGCGAAGTCGCATCCCCCTTCGGCTTCGAGGATCTTGAGCCGCCGCTCGTCGAGCATCGGCAGGCAGAGCCGTCGCATCTGATCATCGTCGATGCGAGCCGCCTTGAGCGGCTGCAACGAGCCCTTGACCCGGATGATCGGCGGCTGGCCGACTTTGAGATGGAGATCGCTCCCTTGAAACTTGACGAGCGCCTCGAACAGCCGGTCGATCTCCAGCCGCGCGGGAGCCTGCACGCCGTTGCCGGCCGGCTGCGGAGGCGTGGTCTCGATCGTTGACATGGCGGGGCAAACGGGGGCGGACGTGCCGTGGCAGGGAGCGATCAGCGAATCGGCGGCCGAACCGGCAGGCCCCGCCGCACGAACAGCTCCTTCACTTGGCGGATCGTACACTCTCGGAAGTGGAAGATTCCAGCGGCCAGCACCGCGTCGGCACCGCCGAGCTCCACGGCATCCGCCAGGTGCTCGGGCCGCCCGGCGCCGCCGCTGGCGACCACGGGAATGCCGACCGCGCGGCTCACCGCGGCAGTGATCTCGAGGTCGTAGCCCTCCCGCGTGCCGTCGCGATCCATGCAGGTGAGCACGATCTCGCCGGCGCCCAGCCGCTCGACCTCGCGGGCCCAGGCCACGGCTTCGAGGCCCGTCGGCACCCGCCCCCCGTTGACGAATACCTCCCAGACTTCCCGGCCATCGCGCACGACCCGCTTGGGATCGATATTGACGACGGTCGCGCAGCTGCCGAGCCGGTCCGCCACGGCCGTAACGAGCTCCGGCGTGCGGACGGCCGCTGAGTTGATGCTGACCTTCTCGGCGCCCGCCTGCACGAGCCGGCAGGCGTCGTCGAGCGTGCGGATCCCACCGCCGACCGTGAACGGCATGAACACCGCCTCCGAGACGCGGCGGACCACGTCGAGCATGATGTCGCGGCCCTCGTGGCTGGCCGTGATGTCGAGAAACACGAGCTCGTCGGCACCCTCCGCCTCGTAGCGGGCAGCGACCTCGACCGGATCACCGGCATCGACGAGGTCGAGGAACTTCGTTCCCTTGACGACCCGGCCCCGCTCCACATCGAGGCAGGGAATGATGCGGGTGGCGAGCATTGGTTCAGGCTCCGGGCCTTTCCACCCGCCCCTCGTCGGGGCTCGAGGCGGTGGCGTAGAGCCGCCGTGGGATGCGGCCGGCCAGGAAGGCTTGGCGGCCGGCGGTGCAGGCGTCGCGCATCGCCGCGGCCATCCGGGGCGGGTCGGCGGCCGCGGCGATCGCGGTGTTGAGGAGCACGCCGTCCACGCCGAGTTCCATCGCCGCCGCCACGTCGCTGGCCGTGCCGACGCCCGCATCGACGATCACCGGATAAGCCGGGTCTCCGTCCTTGAGATACTCCAGGCAGATTCGCAGGTTGTTGGCGTTGAGGATGCCCTGCCCAGAGCCGATCGGGCTCCCGGCCGGCATCACGGAAGCCGCGCCCAACTCCTTGAGCCGGCGGGCCACCACGGGGTCGTCGCTCGTATACACGAGCACGGTAAACCCGTCGGCCACGAGTCGTTCCGTGGCCGCGAGCGTGCCGACCGGATCCGGCAGGAGCGTGCGGCGGTCGCCGAGCACCTCGAGCTTCACCCAGTCGGCCGTGCCGCTGCCCATGTCGCGGAGCAGTTCGCGGCCCAGCCGCGCCACCCGGACGGCGTCATCGGCCGTGTAGCAGCCGGCGGTGTTGGGCAGGAGCCGGTAGCGGACGGGATCGAGGTGGTCGAGGATGTTCTCGCCGGCGGCGTTCACGAGCCGTTCGCGCCGCACGGCCACGGTCACGCAGTCGGTGCCCGAAATCTCCAGGCAGCGGGCCATCTCGGCGTAGGTCGCATACTTGCCCGTGCCGACGACCAGCCGGCTGGCGAAGGGCACGCCCCCGACGACCAACGGCAGGTCGGCGGCAACGCTTGGTCGGTCGATCGCTGCGGTCATCCGGTCACCCACCACCCACGAAGGTCACGATCTCGATCCGCTCGCCCCCTGCGAGCAGCCGCTCGTGGAAGCGGCCGCGGGGCACGATCTCGCCATCGACCTCCACCGCGACCGGCCGGCCGGCCAACCCCGCCTCCTCGAGCACCGCCGTCAGCGTGCCGGCGAGCGGGACGGGTCGGGCCGAGCCGTTGACGATGATTTCAGCCGGCATCGGCCCGGAGCCGCTCACGGCGCAGCGGCTCCGCCGCGGGGCCGCGCGATGTCGAGCGGCAGCAACTCCGCCATCACCGCCTTGGGCGAACTCGCCTGCTGCGGGTTCCAGGGGATGCCATAGGCCACCGTCACGCCGGTCGAGACGTCCGTGACGTAGAGCACCGACTGGGCCATCCGGTTGCCGGAGTTACCGGTGAACGAGGCCCGCCCCGGCACGATCAGGAACCGCGGCTCCTTGACCTGCCCGGGCTTGAAGCCGAGATCCTTGAGGACGTTGTGCCGGTAGGAGGTGGTGAACTTGGCGGTGTTCTGATTGAGCACGCCACCGGTCAGGTCGCCGGTCTGGAAGTCGAGAATGAAGAAGCCGTCGAAGGTGCCGTCGATCGACGTCGTGCAGACGGCGAACGACTCATCCGCCAGCGACGACATCGCGTGGGCCCGGGGCAGCGGCAGCGGGGACACATCACGACCGACAAAGGCGCCGGCGGCGAAGGCGGCCACGACGACGGCCGTGAGGGATGCGACCACCGCGAACGGTTTCGAGGACATGAAGCAGCGTCTCCAGCACGAAGGGAACGGGTGATTCGAGGGGCCGGCCCGAGGACACTTCGGGTGGCCAATCGGCTTGGGATCGTACAGCCTATCCGGCGGCGGGCTTGGGTGCCTCGGGCTTGGGTGGGGCAGGCGGTGGGGGCGCGGGGGCTGGCGCTGGCAACGCCGGCTCCTGGATCACCGCCAGCTTGAACTTTCCGACCGCGTGGGTGCCGTCGGCATGCTGCTGATCGAGCGTGATCACGAGCGGTGCCCCCGCCGACAACGCCAGGCCGGCGGGCAGTTCGAACGTGGCCACCTGCGGCTTACCGATGCCGCCGGAGATGGCCCAACCGGTCTCGGGCTTGTCGTCGATCGCGGCAGCGACGCCGTGGTTGCCCTGCTCGAAGCTCGCCTTCGCGGCCGCAAACTTCACGGCAGTGGGCGTCTCGGGCTTGCCCGGCTCGCCGTGGGCCACGGCAAAGCTGCTGAGCACGAAGTTGCCGTTGGCGGCCCGGCCCGGTCCCTGGGCCGGCAGGCTCGGGTCGGGAAGCACCTCGAGTTGGATCGCGGCAACCCGCGTGCCGGCTGGAACTGCGGCCTTCAGGGTATACGTGTCCTTCGCCAGGTTTCCCGTCACCATCACGACGCCGTCGGCGGCGATCGTGGCGGTCGCGCCGGCGGCGCTCTTGAACTCAGACGGCACGAGTGCTGCCACGGTGGGTGCGGGCGGCGCCGGTGGCGGGGGCGGTGGAGGCGGGGGCGGTGGCAGTAGCTTGGCCGCCGGCACAGGCACGAGTTGCGGCCCGGCATGGCTGCCGACGAACAGCGACTTCCCGTCCGGTGTGAACTCCACGCACCAGGCGCTAGACTTCAGCTTCTCCGGCCCCTCCTGCTCCCCCTTGGCGGATACGTCCCAAAGCTTGATCGCGCCGTCGAGGCTCGTGCTCGCCAGTCGCGTGCCGTCGGCCGAAAAGGCGAGGCTGGTCACCCAGTCCTTGTGGCTGGCGAGCGTCGCCAGGCTGGTGTTGTCGGCGGTCTTCCAGAGCCGAACGGTCCGGTCGGCGCCACAGCTGGCAAGCGTGCCTCCGTCGGGTGAGTAGGCGACGGCCCAGAGCGAGTCGCCATGCCCCTCGAGCTTGCCCTTCTCCGCCCCGCTCGCGGGATCCCAGAGCTTGACGAGCTTGTCGCTGCCACCGCTGGCGAGCGTCTTGCCGTCGGGCGCGAAGGCCACGCAAGTCGCAGCGCCGGCATGGGCAGTGACCGTCTTCACTTCCGCACCGCTGCCGGAGTCCCAGATCACGACCGTGCCGTCCTCGCCGGCGGAGGCCAGCCGGGTGCCGTCGGGGGAGAAGGCGAGCGATCGCACCCACCCCTTGTGCTTGGCGAGGTCGTGCTTGGAGGAGCGGCCGGGCAGATCCCAGAGCTTGACGAGCCCGTCGTAGCCGGCCGTGGCGGCAAGCTTCCCATCGGGTGAGATCCTGACGCCCCAGACCGCCGTGGGGTGGCCGGCCAGTTCGGCGACCCGCGCCCCGTCGGCCGGGTTCCATGCGACCACGTCACCGGGGCGATAGAGCAAGCTCTCGCCGCCGGCCGTCAGGAGCAGCGAGCCGTCGTTGGCGTAGTCGGCAGCGATCACCCACCGCTTGAAGTCGGCGAGCTTGGCTGCCGCGGCGGGCTGCGCGGGTGCGGGGGCCGGGGGATTCTCGCCGCGGGCCACGGCGGTGGCGGCGAACAGGCCGGCGAGCAGTACGAATCGGGTCGGCATCACGGCGGTCTCCCAGACGAGGCGACACGGACACGGGGCAAACCCCGGGTCTTCTCCGGCATCGGCCGGGCATGGAAAGCCCCGGCGACCCAGCAGTATAGTTGCCGTCTTTCTCCCCTGCGCGGCGGCCACCCCTACGGTGTGGCGGCCTCGCGGGCCGCCTTCCCCCCGGGGATCATTCCGGATGCCGGCCAGTCGCACCACGTCCAAGAAGCAGGGTGGCCGCCGGGCCGTGCTGGTGGCCAGCGGAGACCTGCGCGAGGAGGCCAACCGTGTCTGTTGGCCGGCGCAGAAGGCGATGGAGGCAGAGTTGACGGCCGCTTTCGCCCGTGCCGGCTGGACGCTTGAGCGCGGTCACGCCCCGTCCCGCGCACGGGGCCATGGATTCATCGCCAGCGCCCGCGAGGGCCTCGACGTGTTCGCCGGAATCGAGCCCGAGGTGCCGCTGGTCGTGGCCGAGGCGGTCTGGCAGTACTCCAACCACGTGCTCCCCGGGCTCACGACCCACACTGGGCCGATCCTCACGGTAGCCAACTGGTCGGGGCAGTGGCCCGGGCTCGTGGGCATGCTCAACCTCAACGGCTCGCTGACGAAGTCGGGGGTGTCCTACGCCACGCTCTGGGCCGACGACTTCGCGAGTCCCTCGTTCGCCCGGCACCTCGCCGCCTGGCTCGACTCGGGCGCCGTGCACCATGACACGAGCCACGTGGTGCCGGCCGACTCCGTCCGGATCCCGACCGCGCTGCAGAAACTGGCCGACGGGATCGCCATCGACCTCGTGCGAAACAAGGCCTTGATGGGCGTCTTCGACGAGGGCTGCATGGGGATGGAGAACGCGATCATCCCCGACCGCCTGCTCCACGCCACCGGCGTGTTCAAGGAGCGGCTCAGCCAAAGCGCCCTCTACCACGAGACGATGCGGGTCTCCGACAAGGAGGCCCGCGAGGTGTTTCGCTGGCTCGAGCAGGCCGGGATGCGGTTTCACTTCGGCCGGGACGAGGCGACCGACCTGACGCGGCAGCAGGTGCTGCTGCAGTGCAAGATGTACGTGGCCGCCCTGCGGATCGCTGACCGCTATGGCTGCGACCTCGTGGGCATCCAATATCAGCAGGGGCTCAAGGACCTGCTGCCGGCCAGTGACTTGGTCGAGGGCATGCTCAACGACTCGAAGCGGCCGCCGGTCACGGCCGAGGGCTCCTCCCGCGTGCTCTGGAAGGGGCGGCCGCTCGTGCACTTCAACGAGGTGGACGAGTGCGCCGGGCTCGACGGCCTGCTCACACAGCGGGTGCACGAGGCCCTCGGTGAGCCGGTCGAGAACACGCTCCACGACATCCGCTGGGGTGACTGGGATCAGTCCCGCACCACCGACCAGTGGGTCTGGGTGTTCGAGATCTCGGGGGGCGCGCCGCCCACCCACTTCACCCGCGGCTGGAAGGGGGCCGAGGGCCACCGGCAGCCACCGATGTATTTCCGGCTCGGCGGCAGCACGCTGGCCGGCGTGAGCAAGCCGGGCGAGATCGTCTGGAGCCGGATCTGGGTGGATGGCCGGGGTGACCGTTCCGGCCGGGGCCGGACGGACTCGGCGGAAAAACTCTGCATGGACATCGGCCGGGCCGGCGTCGTGGCCCTGCCCGCGGCCGAGACCCGCCGCCGGCTCGACGCCACCACGCCCCAGTGGCCGATCATACACGCGGTCACCTACGGCGTGACCCGCGACCAGATGATGGCCCGCCACAAGGCCAACCACGTGCAGGTGGTCTACGCCCGCGATGCGGCGGCCGCCGACCGGGCAGCCCTCGCCAAGGCGGCCGTGGCCCGGGCCCTAGGGATCGAGGTCTCGTTCTGCGGCACCCGCGGCCTCGGCTCGACTCCGAGCGTCCGCTGGTAGCGGGTCGCGTTCGCCGAACGCGAGTTTAGCGAGCGAACCGGCGGCGGTAGCCGATCAAGGCGGCCCCGATGCCGCCGACCGCC
>CAMCPF010000038.1 GCA_945876515.1 Candidatus Kuenenia stuttgartensis | reverse complement strand
CGTGTTCGACGTGGAGCTGCTCTCGACGACGTGAGCCCGGCTCACCAGGCGGCCTCGAGGCCGAGGTTGGCCCCGTGGAGGAACACGCCGGCCCCGCCGTTGAGACCGGTGCCGGCGGCGTTCGTGCCGCCAAAGTCGAACTGGTTGGGCGCCAGCGCCACTCCGGTGAGCCAAAGGAAGTTGTAGCCCGTCCGCAGCCGCCAGGTGTCGCTGAGCCGGTAGGACAAGTTGACGTTGAGGTCGCCGATGAAGCCTACTCCTCCCTCGGTGGCCCCACGGCCCGAGCGGACCGGCGGATTGGGCACGAACACCGAGCCGATCGGGTCGGCCGACTGCGACATGGCCGTGCCGGCGAGGGCGGCCTTCGCCCAGCCGTCCACGGCCCAGCGGTCCCACTCCATCCGCCCGCGGCCGCCGATCTGGGCGCCGAAGAAGTTCGTCGACGAGCGGACGTTGTAGCTGCTCGGGCCGGGGAAGTTGCCGCCGGAAAGTTGCAGCGATGCCGCTTCATCGAGGCCGGCCCAGCGGAACCCGGCCAGCCAGTCGATCGTGCCGCGGCGGTAGTTGCCACACCGTTCCCAAGGATAGGCGGAGTGGCGGGAGAAGCCGCGATGGCAGCTCCGCCAGAGGAAGTTCGCCTCGGCCGTGTTGAGCGTCGAGAGATAGGTCGCCCGGGCCAGTGACCTGCCATCGAAGCCGTCGACGAGGAACGAGAGCGGATCGCCGCCGTTGATGTCGTTACGGCCGCCCTGCTCGAGGTCGGCGAACATGTTCCAGACGCCGAGGTAGCCGAGTTCCCAGCCGCGGCCGCAGTCATCCACCACGCCCCGGAACAGCCGCAGGCCCGGCTGCACCGCGAACTGGGGCTGCCCGGTGGTGATGATGGCGTTGGGACCGCTCGCGGCCAGGATCTGGTCGGTGGACTGGTTGTCCCGCTGCAGGAACACGCTGTCCACGATCCAGTAGGTCTCGCCGATGCCCGGATGCGGCCGCTCGCAGCCACCCGTGCAGCCGCCCGCGGTGCAGCTGGAGCAAGAGCCGACGATCTCGTGCGGGGCGTGCTCGACGATCCCCTCGAGGATGGGCGAGTCGGCCTCGGCCTCCATCAGGATCGAACCGGTGTCGATGGGTTCGGGCGGCACGTCTGCGACCGTGATCTCGGCGGCGGTCTGAGTGGCCGCGGTCGTGACCTCCAAGCCGGTGGCTGCCTCGACGTCGTCGGTGGGGACGTCCGGGGCCGTGGCTGCCGTGACATCGTCGGTGGGGACATCCGGCACGGCCGGCTCCTCGGCGGCGGCCACGTCGGCCGAAGGTTCGGGGGCGACCTCGTCGAGCGTGATCTCCACCACGTTCGGCTCTTCGGCGCCCACGACCTCCGCGATGGGATCGGAGGCCACGTCGCCGCGCGTCGCGGCGCTGCTGAGACCCGCGAACACTGTCACCAGCAACGCCAACCTGGTGCTGCGCCACGCCGTGCTCATCCCTCACCCCCTTCGTGCCGGTGCAATCGGTGCGGGAGGCACGCCTCCGCGCACCCTTTTTTTCGGCATGCTCCGCAGCCTGCATGACGATCGTTTCGACCGGGACAGGCGGCCGGGCAAGCTGGGCAAGCCGCGGAGGTGGGTCTTGCGGGTCGCGTCCGGTCACGAAAACTGGGCAAGCATCCGCCGCAGGTCGGCCAGCGTGCCGGCCTCGGCGGGGGTCTTCTCTCGCCGCCAGCGGACGATCCGCGGGAAGCGGACGGCCACGCCCGACTTGTGCCGCGTGGAGGCGGCCACGCCCTCGAAGGCCAACTGCATCACGAGCGTGGGCTCGCAGATCCGCACCGGGCCGTGTCGTTCGAGCGTGGTCGCCCGCACGATCCGGTCGATCTCCACGATCTCGGCGTCGGCCAGGCCCGAGTAGGCCTTGGCGATCGTGACCAGCCGGTCGCCGTCCCAGACGCCGAGCGTGTAGTCGCTGTGGAGCCCGGCGCGGCGGCCGTGCCCCGCCTGGGCGTAGAGCAGCACGGCGTCGATCTCGAGCGGCTCGATCTTCCACTTCCACCAGTCGCCGCGGGTGCGGCCGGTGCCATAGGGGCTCGAGCGTCGCTTGAGCATCAGGCCCTCGACGCCGCGGCCGCGTGACTCGGCCCTGCGGGCGGCGAGCAGTGCCCACGAGTCGGCGGCGACCAGCGGCGAGCGAAACAGCACGGCTTCGGCCGGGGGGGCCGTCAGCGCGGCGCCGAAACAGTCGGGCACGACCGTCTCGAGGACCGCGCGGCGATCGCAAAGCGGCTGCGGCCGCAGGTCGATGCCGCCGTGTTCCACGAGGTCGTAGGCCACGAACACGGCCGGGATCTCGGTGAGGATCTTCTTGGGCACCGTGCGTCGGCCGGCCCGCTTGGAGAGCGCCGCGAAGCCGAGGAGCGAGAGCCCGCCGGCGGAGCCGCCGCGACCGACCGCCAGCAGTTCGCCGTCCAAGACCGTGCCGGACGGGAGTTGCGCGGCGGCGGCTACGATCTCGGGGAAGGCGTCGTTGACGAGTTCCTCGCCGCGGCTCCAGAGCGTCGCGTCGTCTCCGCGGCGGACAATCTGGGCCCGCATCCCGTCCCACTTCCATTCGGCCTGCCAGGCTTCGATCGGTCCGAGTTCGGCCGCCACGGCCACGGGATCGGTCTGATCCACGGCCGAGGCCAGGAAGAATGGATACGGGCGACGGTCGTCGGCGGCCGTTTCGGGGGCGAGCAGGCGGGTGAAGCCGGCGGCATCGAGCGGGCCGCCGGCCACGCCCATCAGCCGGTGGGTCATCACCGCCGGCTCGACGCCCGCCACCTCGGCGAGCGCGCGGGCCACGAGCGTCCGCGACACGCCCACCCGCAGGCCGCCCGTGAGCAGCTTGTGCCACACGATCCGCTCTCGGGGGGCCAGCTGCCGCCAGGTGGCGGTCACCACCTCGCGCTTGCGGCCTTCATCCGCGTCGCGGATCGCGTGGATCGTGGTGGCCACCGTCTCGGCGAGGCCGGGCCGCACGTCGCCGTCGTCGCCCGCCGTGTCGGGCAGGAGCAGGGCGAGTGTCTCGGCCAGGTCACCGACGTGGGCATAGGCGTCCTCGACGAGCCACTCCGGCAGGCCGGTCTCCTCGGCCACCCATTGCCGCAGCAGCGTCGTGGAGACCGCCCGAAGCTGCCGCGCGCCGCACAGCACGCCCACCGCGCAGGCGGCGTCGGCCGGGGCCGCCGCCGTGAAGTAGGCGACCAGCGCCGCGAGTTTTTCCTGCGTGCGGGTCGTGGCGTCGAGCCGCCAATAGAGGTCGGTGAACTGCTTCATGGCGGCGACTCGTCGTCTTCATGATCTTCGGCGGCGGCCGCGTCGGGAGGCACCTCGCCGGTAAACCGCGTGGCCAGCGGGGCGGCGTCGAGGCCCTTCTGCTCCCGCAGGAAGCGGGCCAGCACGTCGGCGAAGCCGTGGGTCACGAGCACCCTCCGGGCCCGCGAGGCCTCGACCGCGGCGAGCAGGCCGGGGAAGTCCGCGTGGTCGGAGACGACGAACCCCTTTTCCACGCCCCGCCGGCGGCGGACGCCGCGGACGGTCATCCAGCCGGAGGCGACCGCGAGCGACGACTCGCCGAACAGCTTGAGCCACGAGCCGCCCAGCACGCTGGGCGGCGCGATCACGAGCGCCCGGCCGTCGCCCACGCGGCGGGCCCGGGGCGGCACGCGGTCGATCGATGGCAGCCTCACGCCGCTGGCGCGATAGGCCTCCACGAGCTTCATCACGGCCCCGTGGGCGACGATCGGGCCGATCTCGGGGTCGAGCATGGCCGCCAGCCGCTGCGCCTTGCCCAGCGCGTAGGCCAGGATCACGCTCGTCCGCCCCGCGTCGCGGTTGGTGCGCCACCAGGCGTTGATCTCGGCGGCGACCTGCGCTGGGTCGGGCCAGTGGGAGACGGGCAGTCCGAAGGTGCTCTCCGTGATGAACACGTCGCAGGGCACCGGCTCGAACGCCGCGCAGGTCGGGTCGGCCTGGAGCTTGTAGTCGCCGCTCACCACCCAGGTCTCGCCGCGATGCTCGATTCGCACCTGAGCCGAGCCGAGCACGTGGCCGGCCGGGTGCAGCGACACCGTCGCACCGTTGATCGTGACGGGCTCGCCGTAGCGGACGGCGTCGATCGTGGCGTTGCCCCCCATCCTCGTACGCAGCACGGTCTTGCCGGGGGCGGCACAGAGGTAGCGGCCGCAGCCCGAGCGGGCGTGGTCGGCGTGGGCGTGGGTGATCACGGCCCGCTCGACCCGCCGCCAGGGGTCCACATAGAAGTCGCCCGCGGCGCAATACAGGCCGGAGTCGGTCACCTCGAGAAGCTGCGGCGGGTGGTCAGGCACGGCGGGCGGGATCCCGGATCGGCGGGAGCCCGGTGCCGGCCTAGCGGTAGGCCTGGGAGCCGACCGCGGGGAAGCGGTAGCCGCCGAATCCAAGTGGAGCGTAGCTGGGCCAGTCGCCCGGGACGACCCCCGGCGGCGTGCCATACATCTTCCAGGTGGGCGTGCGCGGGTTGGTGGGCGGCACGAAGTATTTGGGCCGCGTGCCGTGGCCGGTCACGTAGGGGCTGGCGCCGGGGGCGTAGGCCGCCTGGTTGCGGGGCGTGCCGGTCGAGGCGGCCGAGTATGCACCGCGCCAGCGGCGGCCCCCCGCAGCCTCGGCGGGCAGGCAGGCAGCCACCGTGACGACCAGCACGAACGCGGTGAGGAGGCGGTGCATGAGCAGGGCTCGAGGGGGAGGGGTGCTGAAGAGCCGAGACCGCTGTCGCGGACGACAGGCCGGCCTTCCGGCTCCGTGATTTTCATCGTCTCCCGGAGGCCACGGCCATCGCCCCCGGGCGGTCTGGCGCGGCCCTGCGGCCTGCGCCGGTCGTGCGGCCGAAGAGTCCAGATTCAGGTGGCGACTTCAAGCAGGAATCGAAATCGCTACTCGCCGCACCGGCAGAGATGGTTGTCGACGAGTTTGATGGCCCTCCACCTTCACGCCAATCCCGTTCAGCGATGGTTCGGCTTCAATCTGCCAAATGCTGCTACGATTCCTGGCAATGACCGCGTACGTGCTCGCCAAGCGCAACTCCACGACTCAATCTTGTTGCCATACCCAGGCCGGCCTATTTTCACCCGCGGTATCTTGAGCGGGTGGCTGTGTGACTGGTACAGCACGTCCTCCGCTGGCAGCAACGTGGGGCGGGCCTTTGCCGAGGCTACGGGCGGCGCCGGTAGGTTTTCCGGAATGACGTCATACGAGAGCGAGGATCGTGCCTGGATCATTCGAGATCGACGAGTCGTCAGCCCCGGCGGTGCTCCCAAGTTCGGGAGCGTCGGCCGAGAATAGCGGGCTTTTCCCTCATCCGGGTGACGGCGTAGACTTTGGCCGCTCTCTGGTTTCGCGATGCGCACGCTGTTCCCGTCGTTTCCCGCTCGTGGTCGCCGGCATTGGACGTTTTGGCTTGCCCTTTCTGGAGCCCGCTATTTCAGGTGCCTCCAGCGGCTCTCGGGAAGAGAATCCGCTGACGTGGGTGCTGTGGGATTTTTCACGTGCCGCACGAAACGACGAGCGCGCCCCTGGGGGCCCTTCAGCTGACTGGCGATCTCAAGGAGTCGCCTCCGCCTCTCGCTACCGTCTGTCTTGTGCTGGGGCAGGACGCTCGCAGTTGCCCCGCGTGTGGCCGTGCGTTTCGCATGAAAGCGGCTGTCTGTGGCGGGACGATCCGCTGCCGGGGGTGCAGGGGCACCTTCAGCGTGGGAGCGACGGATGCCACCTTTTCGGAGGCGAGTTTGCCCGCGAGGCGATCGGTGGCTGCCGAAGGCTTGGCAGGCCCACCGCCTCCGTTTCGGACCTTCAGGCCACCGCCCCTCCCTAGGTCTCCCGCGGCTGGCGTTCGTCGGTCACCGACGATCTTCGAAGACATGGGGGACGTTCTTGACGAGTACCAGCCTGGTGAGGAAATAGCCCTTCGTGCTTCTGAAGTTCATTTCGCCAATCCAGTTTGGTCGGGTGGCGGACATAGTACCTGAGTTTCTGACTGCCTGGATGCGTTGAGCGACCGACCACCCCAACCGACACCCGCTTCGTGGGCCTCCATGCACCAGTCCAACACAACGTCCGACATTCTGCTGGGGCAGACGATCGCCGACCGCTATTGGGTCATCTCACGGCTCGGGGCCGGCGCGATGGGCGTGGCCTACCGGGCCTGGGATGAGCGACAGGGTGTTCCAGTGGTGGTCAAGATCCCGAAGCGAGAGGGTTTAGGAGACCAGGGGTTCGCCGAGCGATTCGCCAGGGAAATCAAGCTCCTGCAAGGCCTCAGTCATCCTCGGATTGTGCCACTCGTCGATCACGGAGAGCATGAAGGCTTGCCGTTTGTCGCCATGCGGTTCCTGCCGGGTGGCTCGCTCGCAAGTCGCCGGCTACGAAATGAACAGAAGGTGCTCCAGCCAAACCCCCCGGGAATGCTCCATCTTTGGCTGCCTGCTGTGGCCGAGGCGCTCGACCATGTGCACACGCACGGGGTGGTGCACCGCGACGTCAAGCCAGCGAACATCTTCTTCGATGCTTTCTGGGGCGCCTTTCTCGGAGACTTTGGGATAGCCAAGATTGTCGGACAAAACGATGCCTTCGATGATGAGGAGCCGTTGACGAGAATCAGCGTCGGGATTGGGACACCGGACTATATGGCCCCCGAGCAGTGGACAGCCGGAGCCATCTTGGACGGACGGGCAGACCAATATGCGCTGGCGGTGGTTGTCTATGAAATGTTGGCGGGCAGTCGACCATTTCGGGGCGACTTGACTTCCCTGATGTCGGCAATCCTCATACAGCCTCCGCCAGCCCTGGAACGGGAGGTTGGGGGGCTTCCTCTCTCTCTCGTGACAGCGGTGTACCGAGCGCTGTCCAAAAAGCCGCGTGAGCGGTTCGCCACGTGCATCGATTTCGCAACCGCTGCCTTGCAGGATGTGCCTCCGTCGGCAGATGACCCGGACCTGGCCCGGTTGCTGTGCCCCCAGTGCGACCGAATTCTCAAGTTACCCCTGAAGGCGGCCGGCCGCGAGGGCAGTTGCCCGAAGTGCCGAGGACGACTGATGGTGGCCGAGGATCTTGGCGCTCTCTGGCTCATCGATGAGGAGCATCAGCCCTCGGGTAAGGCTCAGGTCGACGCCTCTGGAGCCACCGCGTTCCCGGACGAAGCTCTGGGCTTGCGGGTCGGCAGCACCACCGGACAACGCAGAAATCGCATGCGGCGCAGCCGTGCAAAAACCGTCGTTGATCCGTTCCTGGCGGCAACTGCCCTGCTCGGAATAGTGCTGATGCTCGTAACGCTTCTGTCGATAAGGAGCGGGCCGTCTGCTCCAACCAAGAATGCGAGCGCGGCTTATGGTTCGATGAGTGTCACCCCCTCGAGCAGTCGCGACGGGGAACGTCGTGGCTCCAGGAATCGACCTCCACAGCCACGGTCGGGTGAGTCGGACAACGTGATGCAAGAGCCTCACCGGGATCGTGCCACGAAGCAGCCTCCGGCTTCACCCATGGATGCGATTGACATGGCTCTCCAGAGCGACGTCACCAACTCAGCGGATACCCCTGATCCGGTCGTCGGTCGCTGGGCATGGAGCGTTGGCGAAGCACTGATCGGGAATCAAGAGTTTCTTCCTGACGGAAAAGTCCTGAATCATCCGGATAGTGCTTGGTGGGTCGAGGATCCGCAGCAAAGGACGTACATCGTCAGGTGGGGTGAAAAATACCGTGATCGCCTCACCTTGTCCGCCGACGGCAGCCACCTCAATGGCACGAACAGTCAAGAAGTTCCAATCGAGGCGAACCGTATCGATTGATCGTGACCCTTGTCAGAGCTTTCGGTCTGCACACCGCAGCGCGACACCGCCGTGCCGTCGCCAACGCATGCACCTCGCACAAGTCGCTGCTTCCCTCGACGGGGTGATACGGTACGATTCACCTCCGGCGACTTGGGCGCTTTCGTCAGTCGCAAACGGTCGGTGTGCAGGCATTCAAGGCGGCGATCATCGCCAGTCGTTGTGGGTTTTTAGGTGATCATGGCTGAGCAACCTGACGAACTGATCAGCGCGACGCTTGCCGGCCGCTATTGGGTGATCTCCCAACTTGGTGTGGGCGGCATGGGTGTGGCCTATCGGGCGTGGGATGAGCAACAGGGGTTGCCGGTCGTCGTCAAGATCCCGAAGCGATCGGTGCTTGCCGACCCAAAGTTCGCGGAACGGTTTCGTCGTGAGGTTCGGCTCCTACAGGGCTTATCGCATCCCCACGTCGTGCCGATTGTCGACGTGGGTGATCACGATGGTCTGCCCTTCGTGGTCATGCGGTTTTTGCCGGGTGGTTCTTTGTCAAACCGCCGCCTGCGTGACGACAAGGGAAACCCGCGGCCAAATCCGCCGGAAATGTTGCATCTCTGGCTGCCGGCGGTGGCTGAGGCGCTCGATTTTGTGCACGCCCAGGGAGTCGTCCATCGAGACGTGAAGCCGGCGAACGTTTTCTTCGATGCCTTTTGGACGGCCTACCTGGGGGATTTCGGGATCGCCAAGATCCTCACTGAGTCCGAGGCCTTCGACCGTGAGGAGACGCTGACCGGGACGAACATTGGTCTCGGTACGGTCGAGTACATGGCGCCCGAGCAGTTCGCCCCGAAGGCGGAGATAGATGGCCGCGCCGACCAGTATGCGCTGGCCGTGATGGTCTACGAAATGCTGTCGGGCTCGCGACCGTTCAAGGGGGAGAATGCACACGTTGTCGTCGAGGTCATTACGCAGCCGCCGCCGTCACTCGCCGACCTGCGTCCAGGCCTCCCGCCCGGACTGGTCCGCGCGGTGCACCTCGGGCTCTCCAAGAAGCCCGGCGAACGGTTTGCTACATGCCGCGAGTTCGCGGCTGCAGCCCTCGCCGAAGTGCGCCGCATGGCGGATGAACCGGGCGTCGCCCGGCTCCTCTGCCCGCAGTGCAGTCGCATCTTGAAGCTGCCCATTCAGGCGGCTGGCCGCAATGGCACCTGCCCGAAGTGCAAAGGGCGGATGATGGTGGCGGCTGATCTCGGCGCACTATGGCTCGTTGACGAGGAGCGGCATGGCGAAGGCCAGGACGGAAGCGATGCGGCCCACCTGGAAAGCGTGAGGGCCACCGCCAGCGACCCGCTCTCATCCTTCACGACGCTCTCGGACGCGAACCGCCTTCCAGCGCCAAGTCGGCGCGGTGCGCGAGGGCGGCGTCGTTCCAAAGGTGGCCTCCAGTCGTTCCTCGTGTTCGGGGTAGTAACGCTCGCGGCCGTGACCGTGGGGACGGTCGCGTGGCGACCCGAGCAGCGGCAAGTCCCGAAACCCATGCCGAAGCCGCCGCCTTCCTATCCGGGTCCCAAGCCGGTCTCCTCGCCACCGATCCCCAGCCCTGCTCCGGGGCGAACCCCCGCACCTGATCCAAAAGAAGTCGGAACCGGCTTGCGTGGCGATTATTTCGAGGGGCCCGACCTTGACGCGGGGAGAAAGAAGATCACGAGGATCGACCAGAAGCTACAGCGTGACTTCGTCCGAGATCCCGTGGGTCAAGGATTTCCCGCATCACACTTCTCGGTCCGATGGTCAGGCTGGGTCGTGCCAGATGAGACCGATACCTTCCGATTTGTGGGGTATAGCGATGACGGCGTTCGAATATTCGTAAACGACGACAAAGTCCTCGATGAATGGAGCAGTAGGGCGGCGGGTTTTGAATCCCGACCAATGCTTCTCACGAAGGGCACGCGCCACAAAATCGTCATCGAATACTTTGATGTCGGGAAGGGCAACGCAAACCTTGTCTTGGATTGGGTTGGCAGCACGATGCCGCGTGAGCCTTTGTCTTCAAGGAACCTCTTTCCCGCTGATATCCTCGACGTAGGCACTCTCTCGGACTCGAAGCCTTTGGTGGAGGAGCCCGATCCGCTGGTTCCCAGTCCCGCGGATTCGGTCGGTGCTGATGGTCCTGGGCTCACTGAGTTCGTGGCACCCCGAGAGTCACCAAACGAGGACGTGGTCAACTCTGTGGGCATGAAGTTCAAGTTCATCCCGGCGGGTGAGTTCACGATGGGAGATCCGGATGGCCGGACGACTGAAACCCCTCACAAGGTTACCCTTACCCGGCCGTTTTTCATGGGCCTCCACGAGGTCACCAATGAGCAATGGCGAAAAGTGATGGGTTCGTCCCCAAGCAAGTTTCAGGGCGGCCAGAATCCGGTCGAACAGGTGTCGTGGCCGGAGTCGAAGGAGTTCTGTGGCCGGCTTTCGCGAATCGAGGAAGAGCGGGAAGCCGGCCGAGTTTATCGCCTTCCCACGAGTGCGGAATGGGAGTACGCCTGCCGCGCAGGCACGACGTCGAAATACTCGTTCGGACAAGAAGTCAATCTGCTGCAGGAGCACGCATGGTCTTTTGCGAACAGCGATAACAGGACCCATCCGGTGGGACAAAAAAAGCCGAACCCGTGGGGCCTGTTCGACATGTACGGGAATGTTTGGGAGTGGTGCTCTGATTGGCGTGGGCCGTATGACGCTGTCGACCAAGTTGATCCCCAGGGCCCGGTCAGCAGTGAGTTGGGACAGCGAATCCTGCGGGGCGGGTGCTGGGAAACCAATCCAGGCACGCACCCGTTTCACTCCGCTTCCAGGCTCGGATTGTCGGCAGTCAAGAAATCACCGGGGATCGGGCTGCGCGTGGTTCTCGAGAGCGAACACGATCAAGCTCGGATTTTGGCTGCCGCCGCGGAGGCCAAGGGGGAGGCGAAGATCAGAGCGAGGACACCTCTTTTAGCGCGGCAAGGGTGCAATTTTTCGGCTGCCAAGCGGGAGTTTCGATTTCCAGTCCACGTCCCGCCAATCGAGGGCGGTGGGGGCGTCTTGGAGATCGTTGTGGGGCACTCGATCGACGACAGCGGTGACAGCGGGATGTATTGCGAACTGATCGACGCGAATGGGAAGCGGATGTTCAAGTCCCGAGCCCGAAAAAACGGGAATGCGGTCTTCAGGCACGACGTGACGCAAGATTCGGAGTGGACGGTTGTCGTGACCGATCACGACACATCGAACGGAAACTCGGTAACCGTTGAAGTCTGGTTGGTGCCGAAGTAGTACTGTTTCGCAGAGTGCCCGTCGCGACGTTTGCCTGCGGGCCGTCTCATGCGGTCACTGCCGTTTGAGATGCTCAGCCGGCGGCGGCGGCTTGGCCGGCGGCCCAGCGAATCTCGACGGGCAGGCCGAAGGACTTTTCAAACAGCTCGGTGCGCCGCTCCGCGCCCCAGATGTCGGCCTGCGGTTCCTGGTCGGCGACCACGTCGAGGATCACCCGGCCGTCGGCCACGGTCACGACCACGTCCCGCACCTGCTGCGTGCGGCTGCGATCGAGGCCCCCGGCCAGCCGGAGGATCGCGGCCAGTCGCTGCACGCGTTGCTGGTCGTCGGACGAGAGGCGGGTGAGATTCCTGTGCTTCCGCCTCGGCAGAGCGCCGCGGTGGTAGCGGGCCACGTTGGCGATTAGCTCGACCTCGTGAGGCCTGAGGCCCGGCAGCCGGCTGTTGCGGATCAGGTGATAGCTGTGCTTGTGGTGCTGGTCATAGTTGATCACGTAGCCCACATCCTGCAGCCGGGCCGCGATCTCCAAGAGCGGGCGGTCGGCTGGCGGCAGCTCGAGCGGCTCGGCCAGCTGCTGGAAAATTCGGCCCGCCAAGGCCGCCACGGCGCGGCCATGCTCGAGCTCGCCGGAGCAGGCGGCGGCCAGCCGCTCGATCGCGGCCTCGCGCTGGGCTGTCTCGTCTCCGGCGGGAGGCGGCACGGCGAGCTCGTCGATCATCTCGCGGACGAGGCCGTCCCGGACGCCGCGGGTGTGCACCACGAGTTGGTTGACGCGAAACCGCTTCATCAAGGCATCGACGATCGAGAGGCCGGCGATGATGATGTCGGCCCGGTCGGGGGTCATGCCCGCCAGCGTCCGGCGGACGCGAAGCGGGATCTTCTTGAGCCGCTCGAGCAGGTGCCGCACCTCAGCGTGCGAGACGCGGTAGGCCGCCACCGGGATGTCGGCCTCCCGCTTGCCCGCCATCACGAGTTCGGCGAGCGTGGTGAAGGTGCCGCCGCAGCCGACCAGGAAGTGAGGGGCGAAGAGGGGCCTCG
>CAMCPF010000037.1 GCA_945876515.1 Candidatus Kuenenia stuttgartensis | reverse complement strand
GCCCAATGTTGCCAGCGGGCGAGATCCACCGCGGTGTCGGCGGCCACCGCCGGATTGGCCAAGAGCCGTGCGGCGGCGGCAGCCACGCGTTCCCGCGGTACGCGGTCGGGGAGGTATTCCCAGGCGAAGCGGAGCGCGGCGAGCGTGTGGCGAGCGTCGCCGGCCCGCGTGTCGGCCGCGAGCAGCCCGTGCACGCGAAGCCAGTCGAGGGCAGCCTCACCGCGGGCCACGAGCAGGCCGCCGAGCAAGCCGTCATAACCAGCCCGAAGATCGGTGCCCTCGGCAGCGAGGGCCCGCTCGAGCGCCGCCAGGCAGGCCGTGGCTCCGGCGCTGTCGCCTACCTCCTCCGCCCGCCGGGCGACGATCCCCAGGGCCAGCCCATAAAAACCCCGCCGTCGCTGGTCGATCGCGGGTTCCGTGACCCAGGCCCGGAGCTTGGCCGGGTCGAGTGATCCGGCGGCTGCGACCACCGCGCCGAACTCCGCCAGCCCAAACTCCATGAAGGCGTCGTTGGCGATCGCGGGATCGGGGTGTTCGAGCCAGCGGGCGAACCAGGCGAGCCGCTCGGCCGACTCCGCTGCAGCTCGCGGTGCCGTGGCGACGTAGCCGAGCAGTGTTTCGTCAGCGGCCACCGCCTCGAACCGGCCCGCCTCGTCACCCAAGATCAGGGCCGTGCCCGTGACCGGCCCCGCCACCCGGGCCGTGACCGTGTCGCCCACAGCGGCCCCACCACCGCGGATGACGCTCTGCAACACAAAGGCCTGCCGGACGCCCCCCTCCACTTCGCGTGCCTCGCCGGCCACCTCCCCCACGGCCACGACCGCCGCGGCATCCCGCCGCTCGGCCAGCGAGCGGCCGACCACGTCGCAGAACGGGCAGGCTACGGTGGCAAGGCCGGCGGTGGCCAAGACCAACGCGACGATCACCGGCATGGTTTTCATTCCGGGCCCGGATTGCTGGCCGGCCCTTACGCCCCCGCTGCGGCGCCCGCCCGCTCGAGCTCCATCCGCCGCCGCCAGTAGGGGACGGTGCAGAGCAGCAGTTTGCCGGTGCCCTCGTAGCAAAAGGTCCGCTTCTGACCCGAGAGCCACGAGCTCCAAAACGACTTGGTCGGCCACTTCATCTTGAGCCGGATCCCCGCGGTGTGGGCCACGACATAGGGACCGTCCACGATCAGGCGATTGTCCTTGAGCTCGACCTCCTCGACCGGCCCGTCCACGACGAGCACTACCTGCCCGTCACCGGACAGCGCGGTCTTGTACCAGAGCAGCCCCTCGCCGGCGAACAGCGCGGTCAGCATCCGCTCGCGGTGGATCCGCAGGTTCACCTCGCCATCGCTTGCCCAGAAGCACTTGGTGTCGAGGATCCACGGCTCACCAGTCGTGATCTGGAAGACGTGGTAACCGCCGAGCGTGGAATCGAGGAACACGCTGCCGGTGCCGACGTATCGCGGTCGGAGCACCGACTCGTCTGAAAAGAGCGAGACCCACATCGCGCGTGGCGTGGGCAAGGGCACGGTCATCGTGACGGCGCCCTTCATGTGGCTCATCGCCCCGCGCTCGGCGCGGCAGTCGTCGTCCACCAGGTCGATGCGGACCCACCGCATCGACTGGCTCTCCTCGATCTCAAAGGTCGCCATCGAGCGAGACCTCCGCTCCGCGGGTGATCCCTTCGGCCGTCCAGTCGCACTTCCAGCCGGGGAAGGCGAACGCCGGGTAGGGGTCGGGCTGGATCGGCTCGGGCGACTCCCACTCGATCGTGAACTGCCGGTCGGGGCGGATCCGGCCGATCCGGCAGTATTTCGTGGTGTGCTGGGTCTTGGGGTCGAGCCGCACCGTTCCGCCCGGCCCGGCAAACTCGAGCCCCGCGCGGAAGGCCTGCCGCACCGCCTCGGTCTCGAAGCTGCCCGCCTTTTCGACGGCCTGCTTCCAGAGGTGGACGAGGCACCAGGCCGGCTCCATCGGGTCATCGGTGACCCGATCGTGGCCGAACTCCTCCTGGAAGCCGGCCACCCACTCCCGGTTGGCCGGGGTGGCCAGGCTCTGGAAGTAGCAGGAGACGGCGTAGTGGCCCTTCACTTGCTCGGGCGGCAGGCTCCTGAGCTCGTCCTCGGCGATGCTCGTCGAGATGACCGGCGTCTTGTCGGGATCGACGCCGGCCTCGGCGAGCGCCTTGAACAGGCCCTCATTCGAGTCGCCGTTGACCGTGTTCAAAACACAGTCGGCCTCGAGTTCCTCAAGCATTCGGGCCACGAGGCTGAAATCCTGGTCGCCGAGTGGCCGGTAGAACTCCCCCACCACCTTCAGGTCGCGGCCGGCGAGGTACTTGCGGGTGACGTAGTGGGCCGTCCGCGGAAACACGTAGTCCGAGCCGACCAGCAGGATCCGCCGCCGCGCTCCGCCGGCGGGCGACTCCAGCCAGTCGAGCGCCGGCAGGATCTGCTGGTTGGGCACCATCCCACCGTAGACGCAGGAGGGCGACGACTCGTTGCCCTCGTACTGGACGGCGTAGAGCAGCAGCCGCTTCGCCTCCTCCATCACGGGCAGCACCGACTTGCGGCTGGCGCTCGTCCAGCAGCCGAAGATCGCCACGGCCCCTTCGTCAAGGATCCGCCGGGCGAGCTTGATCCGTCGGTCGGGCCGCGAGCCGGCGTTGGGGGCGAGGATCTCGACCTGGCGGCCGAGGATTCCGCCGGCCTTGTTGATCTGCTCGAAGGCGTGGAGCTCGACGTCGCGGAGCGACCTGCCACCGCCACCGGTCGTGCCGGTTTGGGAGTGGAGCAGGCCGACGAGCACCTTCGGGGCCTTGGTCGGCAGCCCCATCGAGCAGCCCACGAAGGTCGCGGGCGCGAGGGCCCGAGCGGCGGCGAGCGTGGTGGCCCGCGCAAGCACGGCCCGGCGGGAGAGCCGGGGGGCAAGGTCGGTTGGCGTGATGCCCGGCATCGCTCAGTCCTCGTTCATCCGCTCGTAGATCACCTCGAAGGGCTCGGCCGAGATGCTCACGTCGCCCCGGAACGGCTGGTTCATGTCGAAGATCAGAAACATCATCGTTCCCAAGTAGGCCGCCAGAATGCCCCCCAGCATGAGTTGGGTGATGAACCGCATGTCAAAGAGCCAGCAGATCGCGAGGTTGAGCACGGCCCCCAGGATCATCACGTACCACATCGTGGCCGGCAGGCCCGAGGTCACGGAAAAGAGCCGCAGCCGCCGGGCCTCGAGAAAGTGATTGAACTGCCGCAGCGCCTCGGCGTGGAGGATTTGCTCGGCCGGCGTGACGGGCTGGAAGGAGAGCAGCTCCTCCTGGACGGCGTCGACGCGGATCGTGCCCTCCTCCGGAATCACGCCCCGCCGCTGCAGCGGCCAGGCATACTTGATCACGTACCGCGTGTAGTCGCGCAGCAGCCAGCGGAGGTTCTGGCCGTGCGGCGCGGGATAGTTGGAGACGTCTTCATAGAGCGCCGAGAGGGCGGCCGCCTCGCGGGTGACGTTTGCCCCGGCGTCGGCCACGTTTTGGTAGGCCGTGACCGCGATCAGGCCCAGCAGCAACCCGTAGAACACGCCAAAGCAGGAGAGCACGTAGCCGACGATGTCGTTGGCGCCGGTCGTGTACTTGACGAACTGCCGGAGGATCGGGCGGAGGAAGATGCAGCCGGCCCAATAGAAGCCCACGAAGGCGGCGATGAAGAGCACCGCCAGCCGGAGCGGGGGGATCTCGTAGAGCCAGTACCAGTCCTGGGGGGCGGCGGAGAGCGGGGGCGTGTCCACGGGCAGGAAGTCGGTTCCGAAGGCGGCGCTGGTGACCGCCGCGGCCGGAATCGGGCGGCGAGTCTGACGCGGAGATGGTAGCACCGGGACGGCGCTACTTCACCTCGTCGCCGTCGAGTGCATAAATCGCCAAATGGGAGCCGTCCGGGGCCCGCAGTTCGTCGATCTTGAACGTGCCGGCGACGGCCACCGGGCGGATCGAAAAGTCGGCCGTTCTGCCGGGCCGCATCCGCACCACGACGGAGTCATGCAGGGCGGCACCCGGGCCGAAGCAGCACTCCTGGTTGTCGCGGACGAGCACGAACTGCGTGAGCCCCGTCTGCTGGAAGCTGGGGAGGATGTAGCCGCGGATCCGGATGGCGGTGCCGGCCAGCGACGTCACCCGGGTGGGGAGCAGGTCGCGGGTAAAGGGGGCGCCCTTCTCCATCTCGAGCTTGATGTCGTCGAAGGTGATCTCGCGGGGGCCGATGGGCCGCCGGGGAGCGTCGCCGGGAACGACCGCCAGCGGCGTGGCCGCCGGCGACGGCGCGGTGGAGGGAGCGGTGGAGGGAGCGGCCACCGGCGCGGCGGGCGGCCCGCCGCAGCCGGCGGCCGCGACCGCGGCGAGGAACAGGAGCGTGGCGAAGCGACGAATCATCGGCGGGGGACGATCCTCGCGGGCTAGCGGGTGACGGCCTGATCGAGGTGGTAGAGCACGCCGCCGCCGAGTTCCGCCGTGCCGGCGGGCTCGATCCGGAACCGGCCGGCGATCTTCACGAGCCGCTGCGTGAAGTCGACGCCCTTGGGATCGGAAAGCCGCACGAGCACCCGATCGGTGATCTTCGGCGTGCCGCCAAAGCAGCAGTCGCCCTGGTCGCGGCAGAGGAGAAACTCCGTGATCCCGCGCTGCCTCGAGCCCGGATAGATGTAGCCCTTGAGGAGCACGTCGCGGCCGTTCATCTCCCGGGCGGAGTCGGGCACGGCGGTGGGCGGATCGCCGGGCAGCGGCTGGAGCATCGCGTAGTTGAGCCGCGCGAAGCCCTCGGGCAACTCGGCCGTGTAGACCGCGGCCAGGTAGGCAAGCCCGCCGACGAGGCTCACGGCCGAACCGGCGAGCGCGGCGAGCGCCAGGCCGCGGCCGGTGACGGCCCCGGGCCGCCGGGCGATGTCGCCCAAGGCCGCCGCCGCGAGCACGAGGCCCACGACCGGCACCGCCGCGAACGACCAGCCCAGCAGGACCAGCGGCGAGAGCACCGCCACCGCCGCCGCCGCGATCGCCGTGCCTGAGAGCGCCCGGTAGAGATCCGGCTCCGCATCTCCGGGCCGGGCCGGCGTGAGCGGGGCCGGCAGCGAATCAAAAAGTCCCGTGCTCATGGGTCGAAAGGGGGCGTTGGGGAATGGCGCGGGAGACAGGCCGCAGGCCGTGGGTCAGCCGCCGCCGGACACGCCCGGCTTGAGCATCGTGCGGGCGAGCACGGCCACAGTGAGGACGATGCCGGCCCAGATGGCCCATTTCCAGGTGGTGTTCGGGGTGGGCTTGGCCAGCTGGGCCGCAGGGCTGGTCGCCGCGGGTGGCGGGGCGGCCGCCACTCCGGGCTCCTCGTCGCCGACGACCGGGTTGATCGTTTTGGCCAAGGCGGTGTCGTCGCCGCCGGCCGGGGGCGGCGGGGGCGGTGCCGAGCCGTCGCCAGCGGCCGCGATCCCGGCCAGGCCGGCGAGCGTGGCCGCACGGCGCACCGCCTCGGGGTCGATCGCCTCGAGCTCCTTCACGGCCGCGGCCGCCTCGGGCAGCGGGCAGGCGCGGAGATAGTTCACGATCGGCTCGCGGACGAAAATGTTGTCGGCCTGGGCGTCCTTGAAGATCGTCACCAGCCGGTCGATCGCCGACCAGTCCTGCCAGCGGGCCAGGTCAGCGATCACGAGGTCGGCGAGCTTGGGCTCGTCGAGCAGCAACTTCAGGGACTTGAGCACCCGCTCCCGCGGCACGAGATCCGATTCCTCACCCAGGAACCGCAGGGCCATCACCGCGGCGTAGGTCTCGGTGAAGGGAACCTCCTTGCCCTTCCCGTCGCGGGCAAGAAACAACCGGTCGACAAGATCGAGGGCCTTGTCTCCCTCGAGTGCCACGTGGCAGGCGATCAGGGCGTCGAGGCCGTTGCGGACCTCGGGCTGTTCCGCGGCCACGCCCTTGCCCTCGAGAATGGCGGCGATCCGCTCGGCCTCCGCCGGCGTGCCGCAGATGCCAAGCATGGTCGCGTAGAGCCGGCGACGGTTGGCGGGCACCTTGGGATTCTCGATCCAAGCGAGGAGCTGCGCGGCGTCCAGCTTGGCCTTGAGCCCCTTGACGTCGTCGTAGGGGGCGACCGCGAACTCGTCGTAGGCGTCACGGGTGAGCGTCTCGTCCTCGTCCTCGAGATGCCCCAGGAAGAAGGTGAGCCGCTCGGGCCCCTTCTCGGGGAGGTCGCCGAGTTGCTTGAGGTAGGCGATCGCCCGCTCGCCGACGCGGATCGGGCTGCTCCACACGAGGCCCGGAGGCTCGACGCCCATCAGGAGGAAGGTGGTGCCGATCGGCTGCGCGTCGAGCATGATCGTCTCGATCGGCTTCGCGTCGGCACCGGCATGGCCGGCGGCCGCGACCAGGTCGCCCCCCTTGAGTACCTCGACGACCTCGAACTTGCCCTTGGGCAGCGGACCGGTCGCGGTGGGCTCGAGCGCGGTGGCCGGCGGCGGCTCGACGAGTTTCGCGATCACCGCCACCTCGCTCTGGGCGATCTCCTGGGCGAAGGTGAGCGAGACCGCCGAGCAGAACGGGCAGGCCCGGACCGGGGCTGCGGCTATCATCGCCCCGAGCGCGGCCAGCGTCAGCGGGATCGAGTTGCGAACGACGGAACTTCTCATACGCCAATATTGTAGCGGCGCCGGCCGGCTTTCCCGCCCCCGATTTCCCGTCGTTTTGGCGATTTGGTGGTCTGGGGCAGCGCGGGGTAGGCTCGCCACTGACGGCTGTGAGACTGTCGCGGTCGGCCAGATCGTGGCCGGGCGGCGACGCCGCGTGGCTTTGTCCCGGTGTGGCTCGGCATCGTCATCCTTGCCGCAGGCCGCGGCGGCAGGTGTTCCATGAGTTCGACAGTGCTCCGTTTCGGACGCCGGCTGTTCGTCGGCGGTGCGCTCGCCGCCCTGATCGCGGCCACCGTACTGCTGCAAGACACGTGGTGGCCGCTCCTCGAGCCCGCACCGCCGAAGGCAGCCGGCGGTGAGGCCGATCACGGCGCAGCCGACGCACCTGAACGCGACGTCCTGGAACTGAGCCCGCAGGCCCGCAAGAACCTCGGGGTGGTGTCGAAGCCGGTGGTGGTCACCGACTTCCGGCGCACGATCCTCGTGCCGGGCGAAATCACCGACCGGCCGGGCATTTCAGACCGCGGTGTCACTTCCCCGGCCGTCGGGATCGTCACCCAAGTGCATGCCTTCCCAGGCGATACCGTCCAGCCCGGCCAGAAGCTCTTCACGGTGCGGCTGCTGAGCGAGTATGTCCAAAACGCGCAAGCGGAACTCTTCAAGGCCGTCCGCGAGACGGAACTCGCGCAGGAGAAGCGCGCCCGCCTCGCCCAGATCGGTGAGGGGGCGATCGCCGGAAGCCGGCTGATCGAGATCGACCAGCAACTGCGGCGGTTCGCGGCCGAGATCACGAGCCGCCGGCAGGAACTGCTCGCCCGGGGGCTGCTTCCGGGGCAGATCCAAGAGGTCGAAGCGGGTCGGTTCGTCTCGACCGTCGAGATCGTGGCTCCGCCCCCGGCGGCTGCCGGAGCGGCGGAGGGCGATCCGACGTACGAGGTTCAGGAACTCAAGGCGGAACTCGGCACGCAGGTGCAGGCCGGGCAACTGCTGGGCGTGCTCGCCGACCACCGGCTGTTGTACGCCGAGGGCCATGCCTTCAAACGCGAGGCACCCGCGCTCGAGCGGGCGGCCCAGCTGGGCTGGCCCGTGGAGATCGAGTTCGCCGAGGACGACCCCACCGCCTGGCCGCCGCTGGGCCAGGCCTTCGCGATCCGGCACCTCGCCAACACGGTCGATCGCGAGAGCCGCACCTTCGACTTCTTCGTGCCGCTCGAGAATCAGTCCCGCAGGTACGAAAAGGACGGACTGGCGTTCACGGTCTGGCGATTCCGGCCGGGCCAGCGGGTCCGGCTCCACGTGCCCGTGGAGGAGCTCCGGGGCGTGATCGTCCTGCCCGCCGCGGCGGTCGTACGGGACACGGGCGAATCCTACGTGTTCCGGCAGAACGGCGATCTCTTCGACCGGCTCCCCGTGAACGTGCTCCACGAGGACCGCCGGAGTGTCGTGATCGCCAATGACGGGAGTGTGGCTCCAGGCTGGTACCTGGCCCAGGGATCGGCGGCCTCGCTCAACCGCGTGCTCGAGGCGCAGGCGGCTTCCGGTATGGCCGTCGGCACGCATGTGCACGCCGACGGCACCGTGCATGGCGGCCATTGAGGATCTCCTTGATGCTCGACGCCCTGATCCGGTTCTCGCTTCGCTCGCGGCTGCTGGTGCTGGTCGTCAGCCTGGCACTCCTCGTCTACGGCGGCTCCCTCGCGATCCTGACGCCGATCGACGTCTTTCCCGACCTCGACCGGCCGCGGGTCGTGATCATCACCGAGTGCCCGGGCCTGGCCACGGAAGAGGTCGAGACACTCGTCACCCAGCCGATCGAGGTCGCCCTGCTCGGCGCCAGTGGCGTGGAGGCCGTTCGCAGCCAGTCCACGGCCGGGCTCACCGTGATCTACATCGAGTTCGACTGGAACATCGACATCCGCGCGGCCCGCCAGACGGTTCAGGAACGGCTCACCACCGTCGCCGGCGTGCTGCCGCAGGGCATTCGGCCGCAGATGACCCCCACCGCGTCGATCATGGGCCAGATCGTGATCGCCGGCATGTTTCGCCAGCGGGGACCGCGGGGTGGGGTGCTTGCCGCCGTGCCGGGCACGCCCTACCTGGCGGAATGCACCACGGATGCCGAGGCGCCGGCGGCCATCCGCGTGTGGCGGGTGCGGGATCGGCACCGACCGGCGAGTTGGGAGGAGGTGCCCTGCGAGGCCGTCGCCTGGGAACCGGCCGCAAGCCGCCCCGATGCCGCGGGTGAGTCGCCCCGCGCCGCCAGGGTCGCGATCGCCGGCCGTGACCACGAGGTGACGTTTCCCACGTCGCTCGAGCGATCGATGAGCCTGCGGACGATCGCCGACTGGGTGGCCCGGCCGCGGCTGCTCAAGATTCCGGGTGTCGCCGAGGTGTTCGTGCAGGGGGGCGACCGCAAGCAATACCAGATCCTCGTCGATCCGGCGGCGCTCGTCGAATACGGCATCACGCTGCCCACCATCGAGGAGGCCCTGCGGGCCAGCAACATCAACACCAGCGGCGGCTTCGCCGTGACGGGGGAGCAGGAGCGTCCGATCCGCGTGCTCGGCCGGCTGGGGCCCGAGCCGGGCCGCGTCGTGGAAGAACTCGGGTTGGTGCCGATCGCCACGCGGCCCGAGCGGACGGTGCTCCTCGATCAGGTGGCGCGCGTCGTGGAGGGGCCGCAGTTCAAGCGGGGCGACGCCGCCATCGACGGCATTCCCGGCGTGGTGTTCACGATCGCGAAGCAGCCGCACGTGGACACGCGGGCGCTCACGGAGCGGATCACCGCCGCGCTGACCGAGGTGGAGGCCGGGCTTCCGCCCGACGTCGTGGTCGATCCGGGGCTTTTCCGGCTGGCGAACTTCATCGACCGGGGGGTCTTCAACGTGGGTGAGGCCCTGGTGATCGGGGCGGTGCTCGTGATGATCGTGCTCTTCTTCTTCCTGCTGAACCTGCGGACGACCTTCATCACGCTGACGGCGATCCCGCTGTCACTGGTGATCACGACACTGGTCTTCCGTCTCGGGGGCATGGTCACCGGCACCACCCTCTCGATCAACGTCATGACCCTCGGCGGCATCGCCGTGGCGATGGGCGAGCTCGTGGACGACGCCATCGTGGACGTGGAAAACATCTTCCGACGACTCAAGGAGAACAACGCCCGCCCCGTCCCTCGGCCGGCCCTGCAGGTGGTCTATGAAGCCAGCCGCGAGATCCGCGGGGCGATCGTGTTCGGCACGGCGGTCGTGATCCTGGTGTTTTTGCCGCTGTTTGCCCTTTCGGGCATCGAGGGCCGGCTGTTCGCCCCGCTGGCCGTGGCCTACATCGTCTCGATTCTGGCGTCGCTGCTCGTGTCGCTGACGGTGACGCCGGTGCTCTCCTTCTATCTGTTGCCGCAGTCGCCTGCCACGCATCGCGAGCACGACGGGATCCTGTTGGCGGGCCTCAAGAGCCTTGCCGCGCCGCTCGTCCGCCTGAGCATGGCGGCGCCAGGGCCGTTGCTGGTATTGACCTGGCTCGGCGTGGCCATGGCGGGCTGGCAGCTCGCCCGGCTGGGACGCGATTTTCTCCCGCCCTTCGACGAGGGGAGCGTGCTCGTGAACGTCACCCTGCCGCCGGGCTCGTCGCTCGAGGCCTCGAACGCCGTCTGTGGCCTGATCGACGCGAAGCTGCGGAGCATGCAGCAGACCGAGCGGCAGCCGCGCGGGGAGATTCGCTCGTTCGTGCGTCGGACGGGTCGGGCGGAACTCGACGAGCATGCGGCCCCGGTGAATGCGAGCGAGTACATCCTCGCCATCAACCCCGACTCCGGTCGGCACCGCGAGGAGATCATCGAGCAGCTGCTCGCCGACCTCGGCCGCGAGGTGCCGGGCGTGGCGATCGAGGTGGAGCAGCCGCTGGCCCACCTCATCAGCCACATGGTGTCGGGCGTCTATGCCCAGCTCGCGATCAAGGTGTATGGGGACGATCTGGACGCGCTCGTGCGGACGGCCGAGCGGATCAAGGGGGCGATCCAGACGGTGCCCGGGCTCACGCCACCGGTCGTCGAGCCGTTACAAAAAACGGAGGAGCTGCACATCCGACTGCGGGCCGAGGACCTGGCCTGGTACGGCCTGACCCGCGAGACGGTGGCCCGCGTCATCCAAACCGCCCTCCAGGGGGAACTGGTCTCGCAGGTGCTGGAGGGGCAGCGGCGGTTCGACCTGCTCGTGCGGCTGGAGGAGGCAGACCGCGCCGACTATGCGAACCTCGGCCGGCTCCGGCTCGATCTCCCGGACGGGCAGGGGCAGGTGGAGCTCCGCGAACTGGCCGACATCGGCCCGGGATCCGGACCCAACTCCGTCAACCGGGAAAATGCCCGCCGTCGGATCGTGGTCCGCTGCAACACCCAGGGTCGGGATCTGGCCGGCGCCGTGGCGGAGATCCGGCGGCGGATCGCAGCCGAGGTGCCACTGCCCGAGGGGGCGTTTGTCGAGTATGGCGGCCAGTTCGAGAGCCAGGAGCGGGCCACTCGGCTGATCATGCTGCTCGCCGGGTTGTCGGTCGTGGGGATGTTCGTGGTGCTGATGCTCCTCTACCCATCGGTGCGGATCGTGCTGCAGCTGCTCAACGCCCTTCCCACCGCCTTCATCGGCGGGGCCATCGCGCTGGCCGTCACGCGGCAGCCGCTCACGGTCGCGAGCCTCGTCGGCTTCATCTCGCTGGGCGGGATCGCCGTCCGCAACGGCATCCTGCTGGTCACCCACTATTTCCACCTCATGAAGGAGGAAGGGGAAGAGTTTTCGCAGGCGATGATCCTGCGGGGCAGCCTCGAGCGGCTCGCCCCCGTCCTGATGACGGCGCTGACCGCCGGCATCGGCCTTTTGCCGCTGGTGCTCGGCGGTCAGGAGCCGGGCCGCGAGATCCTCTATCCGGTCGCCACGGTCATCCTCGGTGGACTGATCACGTCCACCTTGTGCGAGTTCCTGATCCACCCGGGGTTGTTCTGGAAGTTCAGCGGCCGGGACGCCTCGCGGCTCGCGGGTGCCGGTGACACGGAGCCCGAGCTTTCCTCAGGAGACTGACCCATGCCGATGCCTCTCACCCGGCCCCTTCCCCGTCCCGTGCTCGGTGTGACCGTCTGGGCCTGGCTGACCGCGCTGTCGCTCGGCGCTGGCGGCTGCGGCCAGCCCGCTTCACCGCGCCAGGATCCCGCCCCCGCAGCGACTCGGGTGGATCGTCACGAGCACGACTCCGAGCACGGGCATGAACATGCCGCCGATGGCCACGACCACGGCGCGGGACCGCACGGCGGCACCCTCGTCGACTGGGGCGGCGGGAAATACCACGTCGAGTTCACGGTCGACCACGACACGAAGGACGCCGTGGTCTACGTCTTGGGGGCCGACGAGAAGACACCGGTCCCCGTCGCACTCGCCGATGGCGAACTCCTGCTCACGATCCGTGAGCCGGCCTTCCAGGTCGAACTCGTCGCCCGGCCGCTGGCGGGGGAAACGGAGGGCACGTCGTCATGTTATGGCGGCACGCACGACGGCCTCGGCCTCGTGCGGGAGTTCGCCGGCACGATCAGCGGCGCGGTGGACGGCACTCCCTTTGCCGGTGACTTCGAGGAGCATGCCCACGAGCACAAGTAACCGGGAGCAGCCTCGCCGCTGCGGTCCCTGGTGGGCGAGATGGTCCTGGCAGTGGCCGAGGCGT
>CAMCPF010000036.1 GCA_945876515.1 Candidatus Kuenenia stuttgartensis | reverse complement strand
CGTCAACGTGCTCACCGAGCAGCGCAAACCGCTCGCAGCTGCGGGCCTCGATCAGGCCGGCGACGAGCAGTCGATCGACGGCCCGACCGGGCTCCTGCTTGCGGACGAGCTCGTGGAGCCGCGGACCGTAGGAACTGGGGCTGAGCTTGCGAAACGGAATCCCACGGCGGTCCAGCAGGTCGAGCACCATCCGGAAGTGCTCCAGCTCCTCGTTCACGATCTCGGTCATCGCCCGGGCCAAGTCGGTGTGGTCCACGTAGGAGAAGAGCAGGTTCATCGCCACGCCCGCCGCCTTCTTCTCGCAGTGGGCATGGTCGATCAGCACCTCGTCGAGGTGGGCATCGACCTGGGCGAACCAGCGGGCGGCGGAGGCGGATTGCAGGCTGAGCATGGGGATCGCGGCCGGGGTGCCGCCGGCGGCCAGGTTGCGTGTCGGTCCTGTCAAGGAGCATCATATCTCCAGCGGCGGTTGGCCCGCTCGCGCCCCCGGAGGCGGCCACGTGCCGCATGTGCATGATCGCCTTCGACCGTCCCACCGCAGACAAGCCTCCCGAGCGGAACGTGCTCGGGGGCCTGCTCGCCACCTGCTCCCGCGAGCCGCTCACGGGATTCTTTCGCGACGGCTGCTGCCGTACCGGGCCCGATGACGTGGGCGTGCACACCGTCTGCGCGGTGATGACGGAGGAGTTTCTCGAGTTCACGGTGAAGGCCGGCAACGACCTGGTCACGCCGCAGCCGCAGTGGGGCTTCCCCGGGCTCGTCGTCGGTGATCGCTGGTGCCTGTGCGCGGCACGGTGGCTCGAGGCCGCGAAGGCCGGCCAGGCGCCGCCGTTGGTGCTCGAAGCCACGCACGAGAAGTCGCTCAAGATCGTGCCTCGGGAGCTGCTCGAGCGGCACGCCGTCAAGCCGGCATGACCGGCTGGCTCCTGCCTGCGGCCGTCTTGGCCGTAGCGATCCTCTACGCCTCGGTCGGCCATGCGGGGGCCACGGGCTACATCGCCGTGATGGGCTTGCTCGGCCTCGCGCCCGAGGTGATCCGACCGACGGCGCTGGTGCTCAATCTCGTCGTGGCGGCGATCGGTACGGTGCAGTTCGTGCGCGCGGGACACTTCCGCCGCGACCTTTTTCTGCCGCTCGGCCTGGCGAGCGTGCCGGCCGCGGCGATCGGCGGGGCGTGGTCGCTGCCCACCGCGGCGTTCGAGGGCGTGCTCGGCCTCGTGCTCGCCTTCTCGGCCGTGCGGATCGTGAGCGAGGTGCTCGGGAGTCGCGCGGCCGCCGGCCTCACGAGTGAGCATCCGACGGCGGTGGGCCGGCTTTCGATGCCCCTGCTCGCGGCCATCGGCGCGGGCCTCGGCCTGGCCTCGGGGCTCACGGGCACAGGGGGCGGCGTGTTCCTCACGCCCCTCTTGCTCGCGCTCGGCGTGGCGACCACGCGGCAGGTGGCGGCCGTGTCGGTGGTGTTCATCTTCGTCAACTCCGCGGCGGGCCTCGGCGGCTGGCTGGCCGGCGGCCGGAGCCTCGCGGCGATCGATCCCTGGGTCGTGGCGGCGGCTGCGGCCGGGGGCCTGGTCGGCTCGCAGCTGGGCGCCTTCAAGTTGCCCGTCCGCTGGCTGAGTCTCCTGATGGCGGTCGTGCTTGCGGTGGCGAGCGTGAAACTCTTGGGCGAGTCCGTCGCCGCTGGCGTGTGGTTGGGCCGGCGGTCCAGGGCGGCGGATTTTGTCTCCCCCAATGACCGGCCCCGGGTTGCGGCCATCGGCACGGGGAGCCGCTGGTACCAGAAGGCCACCGGCATCGACGGGGCGTACGGTGCCGCCCCGAGCGTTCGCCAGTTCAGCGACTACATCGCAGTCAGCGATGTCGATGCCCAGCGCATGGAACGAGCCGCTGCGATCGTGAGGGACGTGTACTGCGAAAAGCCGATGACCCTGACGATCGCCGAGGGCTACTGATGGGCGACACCTGTCGCCGGACGGGCCGGATCGTGCAGGTCGAAACGAAGCAGCACAGCAACGAGCTTTCTCGCGGGCAACAACGGCGGGACCAGGAGTTGGTCGCGGGGCCACTACGAGTGTCGCTGGTGGCATGAATATTCGGTCGGCACACTGACCGACTGGGGAGCCCACCACGTCGACATCGCGACCTGGGGCTTGGGCAAGACCGATACCGGGCCGGTCTCGATCAACCCCGTGAAGGTCACGCATCCGGTGCCGTTCAAGGACGGCTATCCGACCGACCCCTCGCGATACAACACCGCGACCGAGTTCCTGATCGAGGCCCGATTCGCGGGCGACGGCGAGTGGGCTCGACGAAGAAGAGAACGCCCCGGCTGGTCAGTGGGCGGCGGCCTTCGAGAACAGGTTCAGCACCACCACGCCGGCCACGATCAGGCCCATGCCGGCGATCGCCGCGGCGTCGAGTTTCTGCCCCAGGAACAGCCAGCCGATCGCCGCGATCAAGGTCACGCCCACGCCCGACCAGACGGCGTAGGCGACACCCATGGGAATCGTGGTCAGCGTCAGTGAGAGGCAATAGAAGGCCGCCCCGTAACCCAGCGCCACCATCAGGCTTGGCAAGGGCTTGGTGAACCCGGCCGAAGCCTTCAGGAAGCTCGTGCCGATCACCTCAGCCACGATCGCGATCACGAGATACACCCAGGCCGTCGAAACGTTCATCGGTCTTCCTCACCACGGCCGCAGATGCCCGCCGCCGCGGTCGCGACAGCCGATTCTTTCTGCCGCTATGCTGGTCGCTGAACGGTCCGCGAGCAAGGCCGGCGACACTCCAGGAGCAAGGGGGCACCATGGCGAAGAAGAAGCGGGAGTCGAAGGGCAAGAGCAAGGTCGCCGGTGGCCGGATCGGGCTGCGCACCGGCGAGGCGCTCGTGGAGGCCGACGAGGCCTGGAGCGCGGCCGAGCCGGAGGTGGTGATCGGTGAGCTCGACGGGCCGGTGGGCTACGCGATCGCGAACCTGATCGGCGACCAGACCAAGGGTCACTCCCGCGTGTTCGCGATCCTCAACTCCGACGTGCAGGTGCGGCCCGCCACGCTGATGGTGAGCAAGGTCACCGTCAACAACTCGAAGTACACGAACATCCTGATGGGCACCGTGCAGGCGGCAATCGCCCACGGCGTGCTCGACGCCGTGCGGGCCGGCGACATCCCCAAGAAGAAGGCCAACGAGCTGGGGATCATCGTCTCGGTCTGGCTCGATCCGTCGATCGTCGATGTGGCCTACGATCCGGAAGTGCTGTTCCAGACCAATCGCGAGGCCACGGCCAAGGCGATCGGCAAGGCCATGCGGCACGAGCCCTCGATCGAGTGGCTGCTGGCCAATCAGGCCAAGGTGCCCCACTACTTCCACCAGCTGGCCGTCGACGGGCAACTCGAGTGACCGCGGGGCTCAGCTCTTGAGGCCCAGGCCGAGCACGTCGCGGCAATACGTGATGCTGCGGGCGAGTTCGGCGAGCTGATACTCCCGCTCCGCCGCGGCCCGGGCCTCGCCGGCAGGCGGCTGGAAGGGCTCGATCGGCCGGCCCCGCTTCGCGAGCGCGAGAAACGCCGCCAGGTCCTCGGCCCGCCCATCGGGAAAGAGCTTCCAGAAGTCGCGGTCATGGATCGGGAAGCTGCGGGGAAACCCCGAGATCGTCTCGATGTGCACGGCCACGCCGGGGCAGGCTTTTTCGAACAGATCGAAGAACGCCACCAGATCCGTGCAGCCCTCCCCCATCGCCGTCCACTGACAGGTGACGCCGCCGGGCTTGTCGCCGGCCGCGGGCGATTCCCACACCATGGTGTCCCGCAGGCTCGTGGTGACCACGTGCGGCGCGAGGTGCTCGAGCGCCCGCACCGGGTCCTCGAGCGTCCAGCAGGCGTTGCCCGAGTCGAAGTTCACGCCCACCACGCCGCCCCCCGCGTCGGCCACGAGGCCGGCAAGCTCTCGCGACGTCATGTCGCCGGCGTGGTTCTCGACGGCGATCTTCACGCCGGCGTCCTCGGCGAGCGGCCGGCACTTTTTCAGCACGGCCACCGTGTCGGCGATTCTCGCGGCGATGCCCCCCTCGCTCCGGCGATCCTCCTGGTTGCCGAGCACCACGCGGAAGGCAGGTGAGCCGAGCGCCTTTGCCATCCGGATGCCGGTGGCCAGATGCTCCTCGGCCGTGCCCCAATCTGCCTTGAACGACTTGCTCGTGGGGCAGATGCTCCATGAGCCGAGCACGAGCTTCACGCCCTTGTCGGCGGCATAGCGGCGGAGTTCACCGAGCGACGCGTCGTCGAGCTTCCCCTCGAAGGGGCCGAAGTCAGTGATGAAGAGCGAGTCGCACTCGAGCGAATCGGCGTGATCGACGAGCCGGCGGGCATTCCACTTCATGGCCCGGACGGCGAAGTTGTCGTAGCCCAGCGGGATACCGCGGCGTCGGGGTGCCGCGTGGGCCGTCCGCGCGAGAACGGCAGCCGCCGCAAGGCTGCCGGCGGCCAGGAGGTCCCGGCGACTGATCACGGGGCGGTGTTCCATCAAAGCCTCGGCTTGTCCGGCGTGATCGGCGGCAGGAAGTTGGCCGCTCCCTTGGCCTTCACCTTCCGCACGTAGACCTTGTCCCCGCAGGTTGCGAGCAGGTGGTCGAAGTCGGGGCCGCCGAAGCAGAGGTTCGAGACCTTGCCGTTGGGCGTGGGGACGATGCAGTTGACCCGCCCGGCCTGGTCGCAGACCTGGATTCCCATCCGCGTGGCCACCCACAGCCGGCCGTCGCGATCCACCCGCATCCCATCGGCCCCCGAGTCGTCGGCCGTGTCGGGCACGTGCAGGTGGTAGTACCGCTGCTTGTGGGCGAGGGTGCCGTCGGGCCGCACCTGCCAACTCCAGACCCAGTGGCTGCGGCTGTCGGCCACGTAGAGGAGCGTCTGGTCGGGCGAGAGACAGAGGCCGTTGGAGAACTTGAGCCCGGTGTCCACCACCGTGTCGGTGCCGTCGGGGGCGAGGTGGTGGATTTTGCTCGGGCTCTTGCCGTCCCAGCCGGGCTCGGTCACGTAGATGCTCCCGGCCGCGTTCACGACCAGGTCGTTGCCCCGCCAGCCCTGCGCGAGCGTGGCGGGCTCTTGGTCGGTGGTCCAGGCGAGGATCGCGGTGTCGGCGCCGCTCGCCGCCACGAGCCGGCCGTCGGGGGCGAAGTTCTGGCCGTCACCTTTGTGCGAATCCTCGAGCCAGACCTCGGCCTGCCAGGCGGGCGTCACTCGGTAGGTCTTCGAGCCACCCACGTCGTTGAAGAAGAGTTCGCCCTTGGCGTTCGCCGCCGGACCCTCGGTGAACTTGTAGCCCTCGCCGACGAGCCGCCAGTCCTCGCCGTCTAAAAGAATCTCCTGGAGCTGCGGGCTGCCCTTGCCGCGGTCGGGGGGCTCGGGCCAGCCGGCCCAGAGCCACTCCATCGCTTCGGGAAACACCTCGGCTGCGTGCTTACCGTTATGGCCGCCGTCGCCCCAGGCGTGCTTCACCTCGTAGCCGGCGAAGGCGAGCGACCGCTGCATCGCCTGGTTGGCGATCCACCAGTCGCCGCCGTAGATGTCGAGGTCGCCCGAGCCGTCCTCGAGGAACACGCGGATCGGCTTGGGCTCGACCTTGCGGACGAGCGTGGAATAGACGTGGCCTCCACGGAGGCCGACGTACGTCCCGATCCCGCTGAACACGCGGGAGAAGGCGTCGGGCCGCTCCCAGGCCGCGGTGAACGCGCAGATCGCGCCGGAGGAGTTGCCGCCGATCGAGCGGTCGGCTGCCCGCTTCGAGAGCACGATCCGTCGGCCATCGGCCGCCTGCTTCGTCTCCACGGCCGGCAGGAGTTCATCGAGCAGGAACTTCGCGTAGTCGCCCCCGAGCGAGTCGTATTCGAACGAGCGGTTGAAGCGAGGCAGGGCCCCCTCGCGGGCCGCGGGCACGACGCCCGGCTTCACGAACACGCCGATCGTGACCGGCATCTTCCGCTCGTGGATCAGCCGATCGAAGACCCGCGGGGCGTCGGACTGCACGCCGTCTTGGTTGACGTGGACACAGGCCGGCATCTTTTCGTCGTACTGCCTGGGTACGTAGACGGTCACCTCGCGGGCCGTGCCGGGGTAGACGCGGCTCGCGTCGAACGTGAAGGAGAAGGTCTCGCCGGCGGGCGGGGCCGCGGACGCGGCGGCCGTCGCCTGGGCCTGGGTCGCCGAGGGGGCCGCCGTGGCGGTGCCGGCCGGCTTCTCGATCCGGTAGAGGGCGTTTTCGGTGCGCAGGAAAATCGCCCGGCCGACCGCGGCCGGCGTGGCATAGATGCCGCCGTCGAGGTGGTTGGTGGCCAGGAGTTCGTACTCGCGGCCCGGCTTGATCACGAAGGTGTCGCCGTCGCGGTTGCCCACGTAGATCCGGCCGTCGGCGAACAGGGGCGAGGATGAAAAGTTGCCGCCGAGCCGTTCCGACCAGGCCGGCTCGCCCGTCTTGGCGTCGAGGCAGGTGCCCACCCCCTTGTCGCTCACCATGTAGACCAGCTCGTCCACCACCACGGGCGACGACATCGTGGGGGCCCCCTTCTTCTCCCGCCACGCGATCTCGGGGGCCTTGTCGGGCCCGGCCAGCTTCACGGCCAAGAGCTCCGGCTGCATGAAGCTCGTGCTCATGAACAGCAGGTCACCGGCCGTCACCGGCCGGGGCACGATGGAGAAGCCGAGCACCCCGTAGCTCATCTTCCAGAGCTCGGCCCCCGTGGCCGGGTCGTAGCCGTAGAGCCAGTCAGCCGCCGGGGAGACGAGCACCTCGCGGCCGCCGAGCCTGAGGATCACCGGCGTGCCGTAGGCCTTCTTGAGCTGCGGGTCGTCCCGCAGCACGCCTGAGCGAGAGGTTTGCCAGGCGACCCGGCCCGTGGCCGTGTCGTAGGCGGCGATCGACTGCACGTCGCTGCCGTCGAGGTGCACGATCAGCTTGTCCCGCCACACGACCGGCGTGCTGCCTGGCCCGTTCTCATGGTTGAGCCGCAGCTCGCGGTTCTTCCACAGCACCTTGCCCGTCGCGGCATCGAGGCAGGCGGCGCCAAAGTCGCCGCAGTGGCAGTAGAGCCGGCCGTCGGCCAGGACCGGCGACGGTGAGGCGAAGGAGTTGAGCTTGTGGATCGGCTGCGGGTCTTGAATCGTGAACAGTTCGACGTCGTGGAGTAGCTTGCCGGTGGCCTGATCGACGCACACTGCCCGGATCGTCACGGTCCCGGAGACCGCGAGCTGGCCCGCCATCCTGTTGCCCTCGAGCGCCCGGGCCTTCTCCTCGGGGCTCGCCTCCCGCTCGATCGCCGTCGTCATCCAGATCCGGCCGGCGCCGATCACGGGGCTCGACCAGCCACGCCCCTCGAGCGGCGTCTTCCAGACGATGTTCTCCGTCTCGCTCCAGGTGACCGGGAGGTCGTGGGCGGCCGGGGCATGGCCGTCGCCGGCCGATCCCCGCCACTGTGGCCAGTCAGACTCGGCGGCGGCGCACCGTCCGGCGGTCGGGCAGGCAACGGCGAGCGAGACGACGAGAAGGGCCGGCGTGAGGCGGGCCAACGCAGGGAGCAGGAGCCACATGAGCTTTATTTCCCGGGGATCGGGCGAGGATAACAAATGGACGAGAGGCTGGCCGCAGGGCCGGGATCCGGCCTTCCTCGAGCCCGCTCTCCCTGCTACCCTCCCCGCCCCAGATTTCCCGGAGGCGGCTGCCGTGACCCGTGCACCCTACTGGTGTTCTCCGCTCGTCGTGCTCGCGGCGAGCCTGCCGCTCGGGGCCGGCGATCCCTCGGAGCCGCAACCCTTCCCCGAGCCGCTCACGATGCGGGTCGAGAGTGACCTGTTCAGCGACGGGGCGAGCGAGCCGGTCGCTCGCAGCCTGACGCTCTTCGATGGCGGCGTGGCCTGGGACTTCCTGGAACTACCGGCCGCGAAGGGGCGGCCAGAAGCCGGCATGCAACTCGTGGAGATCGTGCTTCACGACCCGGCCCGTGAACGGGTCGTCGTGATCGATCCCGTGCGGCGGGTGAAGACCGAGATTCCGCTCATTCGGCTGGAGCGGATGAGCGTGTCGCTGGCGAAGTGGGCCCGCTCCAGTGACGACCGCCTCGTCCGCTGGGCCGGCGGCCCCGACTTCACCGGCAACTTCGCGGAGGACGACGACACCCTCGTCCTCTCCGGGCCGCGGGTCCGCTACGCTGTCACGCTCGCCGCGGCCGAATCGCCCGTGGCGGCCGAGACCTACCGGCAGTTCGCCGACACCGCGATCCTGCTCAAGGCCCTGCTCCATCCGGGAGGCATTCCTCCCTTCCCGCGGCTCGCGCTCAATCGGCGGCTCGAGGCGGCTGCGGCGATCCCCTCGGAGGTGACCCTCGAGATCGATCCGCGGCTGGCGATGGTGGCTGGCGGCGCGGCGCGGCTACGGAGCGTGCACAAGAGTCACCCGCGACTCCTGGCCGCCGATCGACGGCTGATCGCCGACGCCGAGGCGCATGTGGCCGGGGCCGAGGCGGTCGATCTGGCGGCATTCGCCGTGCCGGTCACGGCCGCCGCGTCGGCTCCCGACGGCGAGCGGCAGGAGTGAGTCGCGCCGCCGCTCGGCAGCGGCGGGCCGGGGATTGAGGGGATGGGTCAACCGGCCGGCGCCGCCGGCACAACGCATCCGGCCGGCGCACTTTCCCGCCCAGGCAAGAAAGCCAGCCCGGACGGACGATCTTTCCTCTGGCTCACAGTTTCCCCAATCCGCCGCGTCGCGACTCCGAGTCGCCCCGCAGCCGGCGGTCGGAAGCAGAGGTCGCCCGGGGGGACGGCCGGAGCCGCGGGCGGCGCTCGCGGAACAAGGCCGCGGCGATGTGCTTGACAAATGTATAGTCTCCCCGCTCTATTCATTCCATTCATTCAGTCGCAGACAACGGAGGTCCTCATGCTCGTGCTTTCCCGCAAGCAAAACGAACGGATTCGCGTGGGTGATTCGGTGGTGGTCACGATCGTCCGCGTCAGTGGCGATAAGGTGCGAATCGGGATCGAGGCCCCGCCCGACGTGCGGGTGCTTCGCGACGAGCTCGAGGACGGCCTCGTGGGCGACGTGACGCTCGAGGCCGCGGCCGAACTCCCGATCCCCCGCCTGCTCCGGTGCGTGGGCTGATCCTGGGCCGACGTTTGCCCGCCCGGGGCCATCTGGTTCAGACTAGATGGAGTGAACACCGAACCGATCAGCTCCCCGCCCGCCGATGATTTCGAGCCGTCGCAGCCGCCGCAACCTCGGCGGATGCGACGGCTCCTTTTGTTCGGGGGCGGTGGGTTGACGGTGTGCGCCGTGGCGCTGGCGGCCGCCGTGACCGCGACACCGGAGTTCTACCGGGTGCGGCGGCCCGTGGGCGGTCCGCTTGACGGCCGTGATCCGGGAGCTGCGGCGGCCGCCGCCGAGCAGGCAGCACGGCGGCTGGTGACCCGCGGGTCGTCCCTGCAAGCGGCCTTCCTCGAGGTTGGCACGTGGGAGGGCGTGTTCAGCGAACGCGAGATCAACGCGTTTCTCGCCCTCGACCTGCCGCGCAACCACGCGGCCCTCCTGCCCGATTGGTGCCGCGAGCCGCGGGTCGAGTTTCTGCCCGGTCGCCTGCGCCTCGGCATGCGCGCGGGCCGCGGCCTGCTCTCGGCCACGCTCTGGATCGAGGCGGAGATGACGCTCCAGGGCGCCAACCAGTTGCGGCTCACGCCGAACGGCGTGCGGCTCGGCATCCTGCCCCTGCCGGCAGGCCCGCTGCTCGGGGCGCTCGCGCACCGGCTCGAGCGGGCCGGGGCCGTCACCGAAATCCGTCGCGGCGGCGCCCGCAGCGTGCTCGTGGTGTACATTCCCTCGACGTACGAGGCCGGCGGCGTGAGCCATTGGCTCGAGGCGATCAGGCTCGCGGCCGGCGAACTGGCCGTCGCGGGCGAGACTCGGCGCGGACCCGTTCGGCCAGTGTCGGAGCGGTGAACAGGCGGACCCGCGGCAGGACGCGAGACGAGGGGCGATGGCACGACTGACCTTCCTGGGCGCGGCCGGCGTGGTGTCGGGCTCGCGACACCTGCTCGAGCACGGCGGCCGGCGGGTGCTCGTCGACTGCGGGCTCTTTCAGGGGGAGAAGCGGCTGCGGCTGAAGAACTGGCAGCCGCTGGGCACGCCGCCGGCGGGCCTCGACGCGGTCGTGCTGACCCACGCCCACATCGACCACTCCGGCTGGCTGCCGCGGCTGGTGCGGGAGGGCTTTCGCGGCCCGATCCACGCCACGCCGGCCACCGCCGACCTGTTGCCGCTGCTGCTCTACGACTCGGCCAAGTGTCAGGCGGAGGATGCCGCCTACGCCAATCGCAAGGGCTACTCGCAGCACCATCCGGCCCTGCCACTGTACGAGGAAAAAGACGTGGCCGAGACGCTCGAGCTGGTGCGCCGGATCGACCGCGGAACCTGGTTCGCGCCCACGGCGGGCATCCGCTGCCGCTATCACGACGCCGGCCACATGCTCGGCAGCGGATTCGTGGAACTGGAGGCGGCCGCCGAAACGGGGCCGCCGATTCGGATTCTGTTCTCGGGCGACGTGGGCCGGTATGACGCGCCCCTGTACCGCGACCCGGAGCCGCCGCCCCCCTGCGACTACCTCGTCTGCGAGAGCACGTATGGCGACCGCGACCATTCGCCCACCCGGCCGCTCGAGGAGCTCGAGGCGGTCACCAACGAGGCGGTGGCCCGCGGGGGCGTGATGCTCGTCGCGTCGTTCGCGGTGGGCCGGGCCCAGCAGCTCGTCTACCTGCTCCGCACGCTGATGGCGGCCAAGCGGATCCCGGAGCTGCCCGTGTGGGTCGATTCGCCGATGGCGGTCGAGGCGACCGAGATTTTTCGCCGACATGGCGCCGAGCACGACCTCAGCGAGGCGCGGATGGCGGGCGTGGCGGAGGCGGCCGCGAGCCCGTTCGTGCGGCTGGCCAGGACCGCCGCGGAATCAAAGGCCATCAACGCCCACGGGGGCCCCGGCATCGTCATCGCCTCAAGCGGCATGATGAACGGCGGCCGCATCCTCCATCACCTCGCCCGCCGCCTGCCCGATCCCACCACGACCGTGCTGGTGGCCGGCTTCCAGGCCAAGGGCACCCGAGGCCGGGAGTTGCTCGACGGAGCCGAGACGCTCCGCATTCACGGCCGCGACATCCCGGTGCGGGCCGCCGTCCGCCAGATCGACGCCTTCTCGGGGCATGCCGACCGGGCGGAGCTCGGTCGCTGGCTCGCCGACATGCCGGCTCCCGCCCGCACCTTCCTCGTCCACGGTGAGCCCCCGGCGGCCCGGGGCATGCAGGAGTTCCTGGCCACCACTCGTGGCTGGAAGGCCGACGTGCCTACGATCGGGATGTCGGTTGACCTCCCCCGACCGTGATCCCAAGGCCCGCCTTCATCCGCCCCCGACCACCCGTCCGGAGCCACTGCCATGGCCAAGAAGCCCAAGGCTGAGACCCCGCCCCCCAAGGCCTGCGCCGCCCTGCCCGACACCGTCCTCGGCGACGACGTGGCGCTCGTGGCGGAAAACATGGAACGGATCCTCGCCTCGCCGAGCTACCTCCTCGCCCAGGAGGATCCGGCCTTGTTGACGATGGAGGAGATGCGGGGCGTGCGGATGCTGCTCGAGCTCGGCAAGCCCGAACTGGCGCTCCAGGCCGACAAGATCCATTCCACCGTGATCGTGTTCGGCGGCACGCAGATCGTGGAGCGGACGGCCGCCGAGCGGCGGCTTTCTGCGGCCCGCCGGGCCCTGGCGGCCAATCCGGGCGACCTGAAGGCGGCCCGCGAGGTGCAGCGGTCGCAGCGGCTGCTCGATCAAGCCCACTACTACGACTCGGCGCGGCATTTTGCCAAGCTCGTCTCGATCGACAACCAGTGCGAGAGTCAGCGGGACTACGTCGTGATCACCGGCGGCGGCCCCGGCATCATGGAGGCCGCCAACCGCGGGGCCTTCGACGTGGGCTGCAAGTCGATCGGGCTCAACATCAAGCTCCCCGCCGAACAGCAGCCCAACCCGTTCATCACGCCGGAACTTTGCTTCCAGTTCAAGTATTTCGCGCTCAGGAAGTTCCACTTCATTCTCCGGGCGGCGGCGGTGGTGCTCTTCCCGGGCGGCTTCGGCACGCTCGACGAGATGTTCGAGACCCTCACGCTCCGCCAGACCCACCGGATGCAGCCGGTGCCGATCATCCTCTTCGGCCGTGACTACTGGTCGCACGTGATCGACTTCCAGTTCCTGGCCGACTCGGGCGTGATCGCCGACCACCACCTGGATCTGTTCACCTACGCCGAGACCCCTGAGGAGGCCTGGCAGCAGATCCTCGATTTTCATGCCCGGCCGCAGCGGATCTGAGCCGGTCTGGCGGTCGACGAGGAGGATGTCATGGCTGAACGACCGCCCGTGGCGCTGGTGACCGGCGGGGCCCGTGGGGTGGGCGCGGAGGTGGCGAGGCGCCTCGCCGCCCGCGGCCACGCCGTCGCCATCCATTGCCACG
>CAMCPF010000035.1 GCA_945876515.1 Candidatus Kuenenia stuttgartensis | reverse complement strand
TGCCGGCCGTTCGGTCGGTCTCGACTGGGCGACCACGATCTGGATCTGTGGAATCCATCTGGCGGCCCTGGCGGCACCGTTTTATTTCACCTGGTCGGGTCTGGCGATCTGCCTGTTTCTCTACTGGGTGACCGGCGGCCTGGGCGTCTGCCTCGGCTACCACCGCCTCCTGACCCACGGCAGCTTCAAGACGACCGCTCCGGTGCGGTTCATCTTCGCGCTGCTGGGCGGCATCTCCGGCGAGGGCTCCGCGCTGACCTGGGTGTCGAATCACCGCAAGCACCACGCCTTCAGCGACCAGGAGGGCGACCCGCATTCGCCACGCGACGGCGGGCTCTGGGCCCACATGCTCTGGCTGTTCCCCCACCACTCGGCCGCGGAGGTCGCCGCTCGTGCCAAGCGTTGGGCGCCCGACATCGAGCGGGATCGCGGCATCCGCTTCCTTCACCAGACGTTCCTGCTGTGGCACTTCCTGATCGGCGCGGCGCTGCTCGCCGCAGGCTGGCAGCTGTACGGTCGCGACGTCGGCATCTCATGGCTCCTCTGGGGCCTCGCCATGCGGATGGTGATCGTGTTCCACATCACATGGTTCGTGAACTCCGCGACCCACATGTGGGGCTACCGCAACTACGAGACCACCGACGACTCGCGGAACCTCTGGTGGGTCGGCCTGCTGGCCTTCGGCGAGGGCTGGCACAACAACCATCACGCCCACCAGCGGATGGCGGCCCACGGCCATAAGTGGTGGGAGTTCGACCCCACCTACTGGGTCATTCTCGGCCTCGAGCGGCTCGGCCTGGCCTGGGATGTGGTGCACGCACCCCACGTCGGTGGCCGCGGCCGGGAGCCGGCCGGCGCCAACCGGGCCGAACCCGCAGCCACGTGATTCCCCGGTCTTGCGGACGCCCCGGTTGCATTTTTGGACGGCTCCGTTAGACTTCCGCCATCCTCGATTCGAAGCAATCAATGCCGCCCGTCGTGGGTGGTGAAACGTCTGATGTCGCTGACGAAAGAACGCAAACAAGAGTTGATCGGTGCCCATCGGCGCGCAGACGCCGATACTGGGTCTGCGGAGATTCAGATCGCCCTCCTGACGGGCCGGATCACGCAACTCACCGACCATTTCAAGAAGCACAGCAAGGACTTCGCCAGTCGGCGGGGCCTGTTGGCGATGGTGAGTCGCCGTCGCCGGCTGCTTGACTACCTCAAGCGGGTCGCCCCGCAGCGGTATCTCGACATCATCCAAAAACTCGAGATCCGCAAGTAGGATCCCGGCCGCCTCGTGCGGCGGATGGCGTTGATTGTGCTCCCTTCCTGAGTGCCTGGCGCACCGAGACGGAAGGCTCGAAGCGAGGCCTGCCGGGGCAGCGTTGCCCCGGTGCGAAACGCAACGATAGCCCCGCCGCCACCGCGCCCCGATGGGCCGCCGGCCGCCGGGTGAGAAGGGAAGGAAAGACGAATCATGAAGCAGCGAGTTGAACGGAAGATCGGCGACCAGGTGCTGGCCATCGAGACGGGATTTCTAGCCAAGCAGGCAGCGGGCAGCGTGCTCGTCTCCTACGGCGAGACGGTGGTGCTCGTGGCCTGTGCGACCGGGGCGCCGCGGCCCGGCATCGACTTTTTCCCGCTCACCTGCGACTACCGTGAGCGGGTCGCGGCGGCCGGCAAGTTCCCCGGCGGTTTCCTCAAGCGGGAAGGCCGACCCACGCTCAAGGAGACGCTCACCAGCCGACTCATGGATCGTCCGATCCGGCCGCTTTTCCCCGCCGGCTTCTTCGACGAGGTCCAGATCCAGGCCAACGTGCTGGCCAGCGACCGGCAGAACGACCCCGACGTGCTGGCGATGAACGGCGCTTCGGCGGCGCTTGCGATCTCCGCCCTGCCCTTCATGGGCCCGCTCGGCAGCGTGCGGCTCGCCCAGATCGACGGCCAGTTCGTCCCCTTCCCCACGATCGACCAACTCGAGGAAAGCGACCTCGACCTCGTGGTTTCCGGGAGCAAGTCGGCGATCCTGATGATCGAGGGCTTCGCCCGCGAGATGCCGGAAGACCGAATGCTGGAGGCGCTCGACGAGTGCCACCGGATCATCCGCGTGCTCTGCGAGATGCAGGAGGAACTCGTCGCCCGCGCGGGCAAGCCGAAGAAGCAGTATGTGCTCGCCGACTATTCAGGGCTCACCGAGCGGATCACCCGCCAGTACTACGGCGAGCTGAAGAGCGCCTGCGCAATCATCGGCAAGCAGGATCGCAACAACGCCGTCAAGGCGCTCAAGGAGCGGGCCAAGGCCGAGGTGGTGCCGACCGAGCCGGCCTTCGGCTTCAAGCCGGGCGATGCCGGCGGCGTCAGCGACGCCGACTTCAGCCACGTCTGGCACGACCTGCAGGAAAAGGCGATCCGCGAACTCATCCTCGAGGGCAAGCGGCCCGACGGCCGCGACTCGAAGTCGCTGCGGGCGATCCACTGCGAGGTGGACATGCTGCCGCGGGTCCACGGCTCGGCCCTGTTCCAGCGGGGCGAGACGCAGGCGCTCGTCACCATCACGCTCGGCACCGGCAAGGACGAACAGCGGGTGGACGGGCTGATCGACGAATACTCCAAGAAGTTCATGCTCGACTACTACTTCCCCTCCTTCTCGGTGGGCGAGGTGCGGCCGATTCGCGGCCCCGGCCGCCGGGAAATGGGCCATGGGGCGCTCGCCGAGCGGAGCGTGAAGCCGGTGCTGCCCGACCCGGATGTGTTCCCCTACACGATCCGGGTGATCTCCGACATCCTCGAGTCGAACGGCTCGAGCTCGATGGCGAGCGTGTGCGGCGCCACCCTCGGCCTGATGGCCGCGGGCGTGCCGATCTCGCACCCCGTCGCGGGCATCTCGGTGGGCCTGGTCAAGGAGAACGAGGATCGTTGGACGCTGCTCACCGACATCATCGGTGACGAGGACCACTACGGCGACATGGATTTCAAGATCGCCGGCTCCCAGAACGGAATCACGGGAATCCAGCTCGACCTCAAGATCAGCGGCATCTCGCGGGCGATCATCGAGGCCACGCTCCGGCAGTCCCGCGAGGCACGACTCGAGATTCTCCGCGCAATGCTCTCGGCGATCCGCCGGCCGCGGCCGGAAATCTCCGTCTGGGCACCGCGGCTCCTGCGGACGCGGATCAACCCCGACAAGATCGGCCTCCTGATCGGCCCGGGTGGCAAGACGATCCGCGCCATTCAGGATTCCACCGGCGCCAGCATCGAGGTGGAGGACGACGGCACGGTCACCGTGGCCAGCCACGACGCCGAGGGGGCGATGGCGGCCATGGCCCAGGTCGAGGCCCTCACGGCCTCGATCCAGATCGGCCGGATCTACGAGGGCAAGGTGACGAGCGTCAAGGAGTTCGGCGCCTTCGTCGAACTCGTGCCTGGTAAGGACGGCCTCTGCCACATCAGCGAGCTCTCGGAGGAGTATGTCGGCAGCGTGGGCGACGTGTGCCGCGTCGGCGACGTGATGCGGGTCAAGGTGATCGCCGTGGACGACCAGGATCGAGTCAAGCTCAGCCGCAAGGCGGCCATGCGTGAACTGGCGGAGGCGGCGGGCGGCGGCCAGTCGGCCCCGGCGGAGTGATCCGCCGGCCCCCGGGCCGGTGACCACGGAGAGCGGGCCATGGTGGCCGACGACGACCGCGACTCGACGCGTGCGGAAACCTACGCCGAGTTCGCGGCGCTCGTCGGCGGCCTGGCCCACGAGATCCGCAACCCGCTCTCGACGATCCGGCTCAACATGGAGCTGCTGGCCGAGGACTTCGCCGAGACCGATGTCGACTCGCCCACCAAGCAGCGGGACCGGCGGGCACGGGCGAAGATCGAGCTGGTCCGGCAGGAGTGCGACCGGCTGCAGAAGCTGCTGGGCGACTTCCTCGACTTCGCCCGCCAGGAATCGCTTTCGCCCGAGCCGGGCAACCTCAACGCCGAGCTCGATCAGCTGCTCGACTTCTTCGCGATCCGGGCCCACGAGGCGGGCGTGGAGGTGGTCCGCTACCTCGACCCGGAGCTGCCGAGCGTCCGGCTCGACCGTGAGACATTTCGGTCGGCGGTCCTCAACCTCCTGCTCAACGCCGTGCAGGCGATGGAATCGGGCGGCCAGTTGGTGGTCCGCACCCGCGCGGCGGGTCTGGGCGTACTCGTCGAACTGATCGACACCGGCCCGGGCATGGACGCCGAGACGCTCGGCAAGGTGTTCCGGGCGTTCTACACGACGAAGCAGGGAGGCTCCGGGCTGGGCCTGCCCACGGCCCGCAAGATCATCGAGGCCCACGGCGGAACGATCGACGTCGAGAGCACGCCGGGCCGCGGCACCAAGGTCACGATCTGGCTGCCGGCGCCCCCCCGGCTGCCGCCACACGACCAAGGATAGCCGCCTGGCCGGCACTGAACCGGCTGCTGGACGCCCCGCGCCGCCGCTGCGTACCATCGGATTCATGCCCGACGCGACACCGCCTACCAAGCCCAGCCCGCCCGTCCCCCCGGCCGCCGAGCCGACCGGCCCGGTCCGCCTGCTCGTCATCGACAACGACATCGTTCATGCCCGGACGATGGGCGAGGCCCTCGGCCGGCTGGGGCTCGACGTGACGGTCGTCGGCAGCGGCGGCGAGGGCGCCCGCCGGATCGGCCAAGAGGCCTTCGACGTCGTCGTCACCGACCTGATGATGAATGACATCGGTGGCCTGGAGATCCTGGCTCGGGCCAAGCAGGCTTCGGCCGAAACCGAGGTCATCGTGGTCACAGGCCACGGCACCATCCCCTCCGCCGTGCTTGCGATGCAGCAGGGGGCCTTCACCTACCTGCAAAAGCCGCTCGACCTCGGCCACCTGCGGGCGGCGGTCGAGAAGGCGTCGGAGGGCATCCGCCTCCGGCGGCAAAACCTCGAACTCAACCGCCGACTCGACGAGAAGTTCGGCTTCGAGGGGGTGGTGGGCTCGAGCCCCCAGATGCTCGCCTTGATCGACCGCATGAAGCGGATCGCGCCGACCGACGCGACCGTCTTGATCCAGGGAGAGACGGGGACCGGAAAGGAACTCGTCGCCCAGGCCATCCATCAAAACAGCCCCCGCAAGCCCAAGCCGTTCGTGGCCCTCAACTGTGCGGCGCTCAGCGAGAACATCCTCGAAAGCGAGCTGTTCGGGCACGTGAAGGGGGCCTTCACCGACGCCTCGAGCGACCGGGTGGGAAAGTTCGAGTACGCCAACGGCGGCACGCTGTTTCTCGACGAGGTCGGCGACATGCCGATGGCCACCCAGATCAAGCTGCTGCGGGTGCTCGAGTCGGGCGAGATCACGCGGGTCGGCTCCAACACGCCCGTGCGGGTCAACGTCCGGATCCTCTCGGCCACCAACCGTAACCTGGAGGAGGCGATCGCCTCGGGGGCCTTCCGCAGCGACCTCTACCACCGGCTCAAGGTGGTGACCGTCGCGATCCCGCCGCTCCGCGACCGCTCCGGCGACATCCCACTCCTGATCGAGCACTTCGTCAGGCAGTTCGCCAAGCGGCATGGCAAGCAGATCAAGGGGGTCTCGCTGGCCGCGCGGGTCAAGCTCGGCTCCTACCCCTGGCCCGGCAACGTCCGCCAGCTCAGGAACGTGGTCGAGAGCATGGTGGTGGTCGACTGCGACGAGACGCTCGACGTCGACGACCTGCCGCTCGAACTCGAGCCCGACCTGCCGCCGACGGCGGCGGCGGGCCCCGACGACATGGCCACGGGCCTGCAGTCGCTCGTCGGCAAGCCGCTCGACGAGGTGGAACGGATCTTCATTATCGAGACCCTCAAGCTGACCGGCGGCAACCGTGAGCAGGCCGCCGCCCTGCTCGGCATCGGGGAGCGGACGCTGTATCGCAAGATCAAGGAATACCAGCTGACGTGACGGCGAAACTCGCCCTCGTCTGCTAGGATTTCGGCGTCACCCCCGGGCGCGAAGGGCATGCCACGGATCGAAAAACTGTCGCAGTCGGTGGTCAACCGGATCGCCGCCGGCGAGGTGGTAGAGCGGCCGGCGAGCGTCGTCAAGGAACTGCTCGAGAACGCACTCGACGCCGGCCCCTCGCGGATCGACGTCGAGCTCGAGCAGGGAGGCGTGGCGCTCGTGCGGGTCGTCGACGACGGTTGCGGCATTCCCCCGGAGGAACTGCCGCTGGCCGTGGCGGCCCATGCCACGAGCAAGCTGCGGACCGCCGACGACCTCGACCGGATCGGCACCCTCGGCTTCCGGGGCGAGGCGCTGGCGAGCATCGGCGAGGTGGCCCGGCTCACGATCCGGTCGCGGCAAGCCGGCGAAGCCGGGGCGGCGATCACCGTGGACGGCGGCCGGGTCGGCGAGGTGATGCCCGACGGCTGCGCCGTCGGTACGGCGGTCGAGGTGCGGCAGCTGTTCGGCAACGTGCCGGCCCGCCGGGCCTTCCTCCGGGCGCCGCAGACCGAGTGGTCGCACGCTTCCGAGGCCTTTGTCCGAACGGCCCTCGGTCACCCGGGAATCGCCTTCACCCTCGCCCACCAGCCCTCGGCCGCGGCCCGACCCCGCCGGGTCCACGACCTGCCGACGGCGGCCTCCTGGCGGGAGCGGATCGCCGGCCTGTTCGGCCACGACCTGGCCGACAGCCTGCTCGAAATCGAGGCCGACGACGGCGAGATCGGGGTCACGGGCTATGTCGGCCGCCCCGAGCACGACATGGCCAGCGGCCGGCTCCAGCACCTGTTCGTGGCCGGGCGGCCGTTTCGCGACCGCTCGATCCTGCACGCGGTGCAGGAGGCGTATCGCGGGCTCTTGCTCTCCGGGCGACAGCCGATCGCCTTCCTCCGATTCGACCTGCCGCCCGACGCGGTGGACGTGAACGTCCACCCGGCCAAGATGGAGGTGCGGTTTCGGGAGCCAGCGCGGCTCTACCGGCTGGTGCTAGCCGCGTTGCGGACCAGATTTCTGACCGACGGCACCACCACCCGGCTGGTGCCGCCGGCCGCCGCCTCGCACATGTCCGCCGCCCCGACCACGCCCATGTTTCCGGAATGGTCGCCGGCCCGCGAAAGCCAGGTCGCCGACCACCGCCCCGACCGCCCGTTCGCCCAGCCGGAGCGGCTGGCGTTCTCCGACCCGTGGCCTGCAGTCGCGCCGGCCGCGACCGCCGTCGCCGAACGGCCCGCGGCCTGGGAGCGGGATCACGCCGAGCCGCCCATGGCCGCCAGCGCCGCGCGGGCCGTGCAGATGCACGACCGCTACATCGTGGTCGAGAGCGACGACGGGATTGAGGTCATCGACCAGCACGCGCTCCACGAGCGGGTGCTCTACGAGCGGCTCAAGGCCTCGGTGGCGACCGGCGGCCTCGAGGTCCAGCCACTGCTGGTGCCCGAACGGGTCGACCTCCCGCCCGCCGAGCTCGAGCTCGTCCAGGAACACGCCGCGGCCCTGGAGCGGGCCGGCATGCGGGTCGAGCCCTTCGGAGGTGCGACCGTGATCGTGACGAGCAAGCCGGCACTCGCGGGCGACGCGCCGGCCCGGGAGCTCGTCCGCGAGGTGCTGGACCGACTCGCCGCTGCGGCCGCCGCCGGCGGCACGCCCGGGTTGCTCGTCGACGAGGTGCTCCACGGCCTGGCCTGCAAGGCCGCGATCAAGGCGGGCGACCGGCTCTCTCAGGCGGAGGTCGATGCACTTGTCCGCGACCGGCGGCTCGTGCCCGAAGCCCACCATTGCCCCCACGGCCGGCCCACGTCGCTGACCCTCTCGCGCCGGGACCTCGATCGCCAGTTCCGCCGCACCTGAACCCCTTGACCCTGGAAATCTCCGGAACCTCTCGATGATCTGCGTGAGCATCGGTCGCGGCCGCCACCGGCACGTGATCGCCGAACACAAGCACTTGGCCGACAACGGCGTCCAACTCGTCGAGCTCCGGCTCGACTACATTCAGGGGGATGTACAGGTCAAACGGCTGCTCAAGGACCGCCCCTGCCCGGCGATCATCACCTGCCGGCGGAAGCAGGACGGGGGCCGCTGGGAGCACTCGGAGGAGGCCCGCCTGCAGCTCCTGCGGCTGGCGATCGTCGAGGGCGCCGACTACGTGGACCTCGAGGACGACATCGCCGGTGGGATCCGCCGCTACGGCAAGACCAAGCGGGTCGTGAGCCACCACGACATGCTCCGCACACCCGCCGACCTCCCCGCCCTGCACGCCCGCCTGGCCGCCCTCGACGCGGATGTCGTCAAGATCGCGACCATGGCCAACCACCCGACCGACAACCTGCGGATGCTCGAGCTGGTCGCGTCGGCCAAGGTGCCAACCGTCGGCATCTGCATGGGTGACATCGGCGTGCCCACCCGGATCCTCTGCGGCCGGGCCGGCGCGCCATTCGTGTTCGCAACCTTCAACGACGAGCGAGCCCTGGCGCCCGGGCAGATCGGCTGGCGGCAGATGCGGGATCTCTATCGCTTCGACGCCCTCGGTCCCGCCACCCGGATCTACGGCGTGGTCGCCGACCCGGTCGCCCACAGCCTGAGCCCCGTGGTCCAGAACGCCGCCATCGCCGCCGCCGGGCTCGACGCGGTCTACGTGCCGTTCCGCGTCCCGGCCGATCAAATCGACGAGTTCCTGGCCGAGGCCGGCCGCTGGCCCCTCGCAGGCTTGAGCGTGACGATCCCCCACAAGGAAGCCGTGCTCAAGCGGTGCAGCCGGCAGGACGACCTCGTGCGGTCGATCGGGGCGGCCAACACGCTGAGTTTCGCCGCCGACGGGATCGCCGCCTCCAACACCGACGCCACGGCGGCCGTCGAAAGCCTGGAAGCGGTGCTGGCCGAGACGGAGCAGCTCACCCCGGGCCAGGGCCTCGGCGTGAAGACCGCGCTCGTGCTCGGTGCCGGGGGCGCCGCCCGGGCCGTGGCCTTCGGGCTCAAGCAGCGGGGCGCCGAGGTGACGATCGCCTCGCGAACGGCCGACCGGGCCAAGAAGGTCGCGGCCGACGTGGGCTGCAAGGCCGTCGAGTGGTCGGCCCGCCACCGGATGCCGCACGACTGCATCGTCAACGCCACCCCGATCGGCATGCACCCCGACGTCGATCAGACACCCTTCGAGAAGGAGCATCTCCGGCCCTACATGGTGGTGTTCGACACGGTCTACAACCCGGAGAACACGCTGTTCATCAAGGAGGCCCGGGCCGCCGGCTGCCGCGTGGTCACCGGCGTGGAGATGTTCGTGCGGCAGGCGGCGATCCAGTTCCGGACCTGGCACGGCACGGAGCCTCCGCCGCAGGTGATGCGGGAGGCACTCAAGCGGGCCACCGCCTCGGCCAAGCAGCCGGCCTGACGGCCGCAAGGGAAGTGAACTCCTCATGCCACGCATCACGCTCGTCGGCTATCGGGGCAGCGGCAAGTCGTCGGTGGCCGCCCGCCTGGCGACGCTCCTGGGCTGCTCCTGGCAGGATGCCGACGACGTGCTCGAGCGCGAAGCGGGCGAATCGATCGCCAGCCTGATCGCAGCCCGCGGCGAAGGCCACTTCCGGGATCTCGAGTCGACCCTGCTGGGCCGGCTGCTCGCCGAGGAGCGGGGCGTGCTCGCGACCGGTGGCGGCGTGATCCTCCGGGAGGACAACCGGGCCGCGCTGCGGTCGCAGGGCCGGCCCGTGGTCTGGCTTACGGCCCCCGCCGATGTCCTGAAGGCACGACTCGCCGCCGACCCGGCCACCGCCGCGCGGCGGCCTGCGCTTTCCGGCACGAACCCGCTCGACGAGGTGGCCGCAGCCCTCGTCGCCCGGGAGCCGCTCTATCGGGAGGTCGCGGATGCCGTGATCGACGTCTCGGCGGAGCCGCCCGAGCGGATCGCCGCCCGGATCGCCGCTTGGCTCGGCCGCTCCACGCCACGAGGCCCTGGCTCGTTGGCCCCGGCCGGCGAGGCCATCCCATGAGCGGCACCGCGGCCATCGACGCCTGGTGCCAGGGCGGCTCCGTGCTGGTCGCGCTGGTTCCGGGGGCGTTCCTCCTCGGCCTGGGGCTGCGGCGTGGCTTGACGGCGATCCTGCAGGAGCCGCTTGTCGGCGTGGCCCGCTTCCCGGTGGTCGAGCTGGTCGCGGTGTCGCTCGCGGTCGCGGGCTGGTGGTGGGAAGTCCGCAGCCTCGGCCAGTTGCCCTCCGGCGTCGGGCAGGCCGAGCCTGGGTTCATCTGCCTCCGGCTCGTCGCTCACCTGCTCCTGTTCACGTTGCTGGCAGCCGCGTCCTGGATCGACCTGCGCCACCGCGTGATTCCCGACTCGATCACCGTCCCCGGCGTGCTGGCCGGCCTGGCATGGAACACCGCCCTGCCCGCCACGCTCCTGCCCGTCGGCCGGCTTGTGGAGCGTTCCTTCGCGCCCCCCGCGATCGAGCCCGACGTGCTCGGAGCCTTCGGGCCGCTCGGGGCCGCAAGCCTGCCCGGTTGGCTCACCGGGGCCGCCGGCCTCGCCGCGATGCTCGCCCTCTTCCTCGTCTGGTGGTGGTTCGGGCTCCCACCGACGATGACCAACGCCCCCGATGGCCAGGCTGATCCTTGGCCGCGGTGGCTGAACCCGTTGATCGGCCTGGGCGGCGTGGCGGGAATCACGGCGGCTTGGTTCTCCGGCGACGACCACTGGGCCGGGCTCGTGACGGGGATCGTGGGCCTGACCGTCGCGGCCGGCATGATCTGGGCTGTGCGGGCCGGCGCCTCGCGCGCCCTCGGCCGCGAGGCGATGGGCTTCGGGGACGTGACGCTGATGGCGATGGCAGGCGCCTGGCTGGGCTGGCAGGCCTGCCTGCTCGCCTGCGTGCTGGCGGTGTTCATCGGCCTCGCGCACGGCCTCGGGCAGCTCGTGCGGCACGCGGAGTCGGAACTCCCCTTCGGACCGAGCCTCTGCCTCGGGCTCGCGGCCGTGGTGATCCTCTGGCGGCCCGTGTGGGCGGCGGCAGCCCCGCAGTTCGAGCGGCCCGGCGAGCTGGCGCTCGTGGTCGCGCTCGTGATCACCATGCCGGCGGTCACGCTCGCCGTCTGGGCCCGGTTGCGGGGACGGACTGGGTAAGCCGCCGTCTTGGATCGCACGAGCTCAGGATTGCCGGACCCCGTCGCCCGGACGTTCGCTTCGCGACCAATCCGCCTGCGGCGGATCGGTGCCCGCCAGGCCTCCGCTCACTCCATGCTGGCTTCGCTTCGGCATCCTGCCTGCGCTTGCCATCAAGGCCGGCTCCAGGGCACCGGCAACCCCTCGCTGACACAGGTTTCCGACCGGTTGAGCCGGCCTTGCCGGGTCGCGGGGGGTCCCCTATCCTCCCGCCCCCTCCGCTGGGCCGTCGCATGCGCCGAACTCCGTCCGCCACCGAGGCGATCACCGTCCGCCTGGGCGTGTCGCTCGCCGCTTCGCTGCTGGCCGGGTGCGTGAACAATCCCTTCAAGACCGCCCCACCAGCCGGCCCGCTGATTCTCGAGCCGCCGCCCGGCGTCGCGGCCCCGGCCCACACGCTGCCGCAGGCCGCCGTGACCATCGCTGCCCCGCCCTCGTATGCGGATGTCGACGGCCAGCAGCTCGAGGCAGCGCTCGTCCGCTCGCGGCAGGAATCACAGCTCATGCAGGATGAGATCGCGGCGCTCCGCGACCAGCTCGCCAGCACCTCGTCGCAGCTCTCACAGGTCCGCTCGGCCGGCATGCCGCCGACCTCGACGACCGGGGGCGGCGCGCCCGGTGCGGCCGCCTCGACCCCGGCCGCCACGATGCAGTCGGCGGTCACGCAACTGAAGCTCGCCGAACTCGAGCCGCGGTTCGACGGCGCGGTCGTGCGGATCGACGTGCCGGCCGACCGGCTGTTCGACGTGGGCACGGCCAACCTGCTGCCCGGCGGCGTGGCGCTGCTCACGCAGGTGGCCGGCGAGGTCGAGCGGGTCTATCCGGGTCACTTCATCGGCATCGAAGGACACCTCGACAGCGAACCGCTGCAGAGCGGCACCTGGGCCTCGGCCCATCAGCTCACGGCCGCCCGGGCGGCGGCGGTATTCGACTTTCTGACCACGCGGACGCCGCTCAAGGAGGGCCAACTCTTCATCGTGGCCCACGGCGCCAACCACCCGCTCGTGTCCAACGCGACCGCGGCCGGCCGCACCCGCAATCGCCGCGTCGAGCTCGTGATCTATCCCGAGCGAACGACCAAGGACGGCTGATCCGCCCGTCGCCGGGACACGGTGCAACGGGAACCCGCGGAGCCGGCGGGCCGGGGATGGCCGCGAGGCCGCGAACCATTACACTCGCAGCATGCTCACGATCGTGGACTACGGCAGCGGCAACCTGCGGAGCGTGCAGAAGGCCTTCGAGAAGCTGGGCACGCCGGCCGCCATCACGAGTGACCCCGCGGCCGTCGCCGCCGCCGACCGGCTCGTGCTGCCGGGCGTCGGTGCCTTTGGCGACGCGATGCGGGAGCTCACCGCCCGCGGGCTCGCGGAGCCGATCGTGGCCCACCTCCGGGCCGACCGTCCATTTCTGGGCATCTGCATGGGGCTCCAACTCCTATTTGAGACCGGCCTTGAAGGGGGCCGGCAGGCCGGGCTCGGCGTCCTGCCGGGCGAGGTCGTGCGGTTCGACCTGCC
>CAMCPF010000034.1 GCA_945876515.1 Candidatus Kuenenia stuttgartensis | reverse complement strand
AACCCGCACGAACACGGCCGCCCGGAGGTGCGGCCGGCGGCAGCGGCCGAAGGCCGGAGTGCCGCCAAGGCTTCGCGGGCCATGGATGGCCGCGAAGCCTTGAATTCAGTCCCAGTACCAGACGCCCGCGGGCAGATCCTTTGCCGCCGTGCGGGCCTTGCCAACCTCGCCCTTCTCGTCCATCAGCAGGTTCGGCGGGTCCATCGCCAGCCGGGGATACATCGTGACCCCGCCGCCGATCGGCGTCAGCAGGCGGTTGCCCCTCCAGACCGCGTTGATGGCCGTCTCGGCCTCGCGCGGGGCGGAGAGCGTTTCGATCCGGTAGACCTTCTCGTCGCGGAGGGTCTCGGCGGCCCACCCGGCCTTGCCGTAGCCATCGTGCTCCTGCAGGAAGGCCGCGGCCACCGCCAGATCGACCAGGCAACGGAGCTGCGCGTAGACCGGGCTCCTGGCGGCGATCTGGGCGTAACTGCGGGTGAAGGTCTCGGTAAAGGTCTTGCTCGCCTTGTCGGCGCGGTCGGCGCCGAGCCGCTGGCCGTTGGGCAGCACCACCTCGTCGGCGCCGCACAGCTTGATGCCCTCGCCGACCAGTTCGATCGCGAGGTCGTCCTCCGCGATTCGCACCCGCTGGTAATCGGGCACGAAATACCACCGCTGCAGCGCGTTGGCCGCCACCGCGCCGGCGCTGGCCAGCTCGATCCAGCTCTTCATCTTCACCGGTGCGGGCTCCAGCCCGATGCCGATCAGCTTCATCCGGTAGTCGGCCTCGACCATCACCTGGGCGAAGTGGGTGGCCGGCGAGACGCCCTGCACGCTCACCACCTGGGTGCCGAGGGCCTCCTTCATCCCGCCGACGATCTCATCGACACCGGCCTTGGGGTTGACGCGGCCCGTCTGTCGCAGAAACTGCTGCATCGCCGCGAGCCCTTCGGGTTTCGGGTCGATGGAGCAGCCCACGAGCCGGTCCTGCGGCTGCCCCGGCGCGAAGCAGCGGATCGCGGCGGCCAGATCCTCGAGCAGCACGATCGGCGCGCCCGTCTCCGTGCCCCGCACCCGGCCCACCGCGTCGGTGAACCAGGGCTCGGCCGGACCGGCGAGCACGACCTCGCCGGGCGTGTCACCCTCGGCGGGGTAGACGAAGACATACTGCACGCGCGTCAGCCCGGCGAACTTCGCGAATTCGTCGGGCACACCGCGGCCGTCGGCGATCCGCTTGGTGAGCTCGGCCTCGAGCCGCGAGAGCGCGACCTTCCGCAGGGGCACGGCCTTGCGCAGGTCGCCGGGCAGGGCCTCGATCACGGCCTGGCGCCGCGCCTTGTCGAGCCCGGGGTCGGCCACGGATTGGGTCCGCAGCACCCCCTGGGCATCGACCTGCACGCCCGCGGCGTTGAACTGAGCCCGGACGGCGACGGGCGACGACACGAGAACGGCGACCGCGGCGGCCGTCAGCAGCCGCCTGACTGCAGGAAACAAGGAGTTGCCGGAGGAGCTGTGCATGGGCTTCACCCGATGAATGCGAGGTGCGGCGGGCGGCCGCGGGATGGCGATCGACTCGAGGCGGAGGGTAGTAGGGCCGCCCCGGCGAGGCAATGCGAGGTTTTGCCCATTTCCCCCAGGTCAGCCTGGAATGCCTGGGCCACGCCTCGAGGCTCAGCCGACCGCGGCGGCGGGGCGTCCCGGGGGCCCGCGGCGGGTGGGCTGCTCCCGTTTCCGGCCACCGAGCGAGGCCGCGGCCCGCACGCAGCCCGGGCCGAGCAGGTCCACGAGCGCCCGGTGGAGACCGGCTGCCCAAGCCACGGAGTGCCGGTCGGCCTCCATCAAGACCCGCTTGCCGTCGGCCGTGTCGAGCACCAGCCGCAGCGGCACCTTGCCGGGGTGGGCGGCCACGACCTTTGCCAGCCGGTCAAGGGTTTCCGCGTCGTGCGGCCCCTCGTTGATCTTCACCGTCACACTTCGCACCGGCAGATCCCAGGCCGCAGCCAGCGGCACCACCTCATTGACGATCAGATTGGTCTCCTCGCTGCCCGCGCGGCGGTCGATCGATCCGGCCACCAGGATCACGGCGTCGGGCTGGATGTGCTCACCCAGCCGGGCGAAGTCCTCCGGCCAGCAGATGCTGCGGACCAGGCCATCCATGTCCTCGAGGTCGAACATCCCGTAGCGGGTGTGGGCCGACCCCGGCCGCGGCTGCTTCGTGTTGGAGAGCTTGAGGGCGGCCCCCAGCCCGCCGATCACCACCTCGCCCTTGGCGGCCACGGTGGCCAGCGACGAGGTGCCGTGGGTGCAAATCGCCTCCAAGAGCCCCTGGTGCTCGGCCAGCGGATGGCTGTGGACGTAGTAGCCGAGCACCTCCTTTTCATTCGACCGCATCTCGAGGTCGGAGAGCGGCGGCACGTCGGGCAGGCCCGCGGGCACGGCGGCTGCGGCGGCCGGTTCGTCGTCGAACCCGCCGAACAGGCTCTTCTGACCGCTCTTGCGGTCGGCGAGTTGCGCCGCGCCGGCCGCCATCGCCCGCTCGACGCCGGCGAGCAGTTGGCCGCGGTGGCCGCCAAGTGCGTCGAGTGCGCCGGCCTTGGTGAGGTTCTCGATCGCCGTCTTGTTGACCAGCGACGGGTCGAGCCGGCCGCAGAAGTCGTGGAGGTCGCGAAACGGCCCCCCCTTGGCCCGCTCGGCGGCGATCGCCTCGGCCGCCTGCACGCCACAGCCCTTGATCGCCGCCAGGCCGAACAGGATCCGGCCTCCGGCCACGGAGAAGTCGGCCACCGAGGCGTTGACGTCGGGCGGGGCCACATCGATCCCCATCCGCCGGCAGTCCTCGACGTGCTCGACGAGGGAATCCTTCTTCTTGAAGTTGCGGCCGGTGATGTCGCCCGAGAGCAGGGCCGCCATGAACTCGACCGGATGGTGGGTCTTGAGGTAGGCCGTCTCCCAGGCGAGCAGCGCGTAGGCCGTGGAGTGGCTTTTGTTGAAGCCATAGCCGGCGAACTTCTCGATCAGCGCGAAGACCTCGGCCGCCCGCTGCTTGGCCAGCCCCTGGGCCTGGGCCCCGGCCACGAACTGCTCGCGGAACGCGGCGATCGTCTCCAGCTTCTTCTTGCTGATCGCCTTGATGCAGGTGTAGGCCTTGGAGAGCTCGATGCCGCCGAGCCGCTCCAGGATCCGCATCACCTGTTCCTGGTAGACCATCACGCCGTGGGTCTCGGCGAGCACCTCCTCCATCACCGGATGGAGAAACTCGGCCCGCTTCCGGCCGTGCTTCACGTTGACGTACTCGTCCACCATGCCGCCTTCGAGCGGCCCGGGGCGATAGAGGGCGTTGACGGCCACGATGTCGAGGAAGTGGTCGGGCTTCATCCGCTGAAGCAGGTCGCGGATCCCGCCGCTCTCGAGCTGGAAGATGCCCTTGGTCTCGCCCCGGCAGAGCGTGGCGAAAGTGGCGGCGTCGTCGAGCGGAAAGGCGAGCGGATCGAGCCGGCGGCCCTGGGTGCTCTCGATCACGTCGAGCGTCTTGGCCACGACGGTGAGGTACCGCAGGCCGAGGAAGTCCATCTTCATCAGCCCGGCCCGCTCGACGTCGCCCATCGCCCACTGGGTGATCACTTCCTCCTTGCCCGTCACCCGGCAGAGCGGCACGTACTCCACGAGCGGCCGATCGGCGATCACCACGGCGGCGGCATGGGTGCCGACGTTGCGGGCCAGCCCCTCGATCCGCTTGGCGAGATCCACGAGCTCGGCTACCTCGGCGTCGGCCTCACAGGCCGTGGCCAGCTGCGAGCCGGGCGCGGCCGCATCCTCGAGCGAGATCCCGAGCTGGTCCGGCACGAGCGCTACGATCTGATCGACCCGGGGCACGGGCATCCCTAGCGCCCGGCCCACGTCGCGGATCGCGGCCCGGGCGGCAAGCGTGCCGAAGGTGCCGATCTGGGCGACGTTCGCCTCGCCATACTTCTGCTTGACGTAGTCGATGACCTCGCCCCGCCGCTCCTTGCAAAAGTCGATGTCGATATCGGGGGCTTCCAGCCGGTTGACGTCGAGAAACCGCTCGAAGAGCAGGTCGTATTCCAGCGGGCAGACGTGCGAGAGGTAGAGCGAGTAGGCCACGAGCGCCCCCACGCCCGAGCCTCTGGCCGCCGCCGGGATCTCCCGCTCCCGCGCATACCGCACGAAGTCCCAGACGATCAGGAAGTAGCTGGCGAAGCCGAGCGTGTCGATCACGCCCAGCTCGCGGTCGAGCCGGTCCATCACGGTGGCGTGCAGCTCGCCGGAGCCACCGGCGGCGGGCGGGCGGCCGTCGGCCCAGCGCTTGGGCACCGCCGCATACCGGTCCTTCAGCCCATCGAGGCACAGCCGCCGCAGCTCCTCCGAGGCGGTCCGCCCGCCGGGCACGTCGAAGCCGGGGAAGTGCCGCTTGCCAAGCTCGAGGTCGATCGAGACCGAGTCGGCGATCTCCTGGCTGCGGGCCACGGCCGCCGTGACCAGGCCGCGGTCGAGCCCGGCGAAGGCGGCGTGCATCTCCTCCGGGCTTTTGAGATAGAACTCGCTCGAATCCATCTTCATGCGGCTGGCGTCGCTGCGGAACCGACCGGTGTTGACGCAGAGCAGGATGTCCTGGGCCTCGGCGTCCTCGCGGTTGACGTAGTGGCAGTCGCAGGTGGCTACCGGCGGGATGCCCAGCTCCCGGGAGAGATCGAGCGCCGCCTCCGTCACCTGCCGCTGCACCTCCAGGCCGTTGTCCTGGATCTCGATGAAATAGCGGTCGCCGAAGGTCTGGCGGAACCAGCCGGCCACCTCGCGGGCCTCCGCCAGCGACTCGGCCTGCCCCGGGTTGGCCCCGATCAGCGACCGGGCGAACTCGCTCGACAGGCAGCCGGAGAGGCAGACCAGCCCCTCCCCGAACTGCTCGAGCAACTCGCGGTCGATCCGGGGCTTGAAGTAAAAGCCTTCCAGATAGGCCTTGGTGGCCAGCTGCAGCAGGTTGGCGAAGCCGATCCGATCGCGGGCCAGGAGCGTGAGGTGGTAGCTCGAATCCTTCTGGCTGCCGGCATCCTTCTGGAAGCGGCTGCCGGGCGCGATGTAGGCCTCGTAGCCGATGATCGGATTGAGACCCGCCGCCTTGGCGGTGGAGTAGAACTCAAGCGCGCCGTGGAGGTTGCCATGGTCGGTGATCGCCAGGGAGTTCATCCCCAGTTCGGCCGTCCGCGCCACGAGCCGGTCGATCGAGCTGGCCCCGTCGAGCAGGCTGTAGTGGCTGTGGCAGTGGAGGTGGGTGAAGGGGAGCGTGCTCATCCGTGGGCCTCGCGAGGGAGGCCCCAGTTTAGCAATGCCCGCGGCTCAGCCGCCGCCGATTTCGCGGAGCAGCTGCGCGAGCCGAGCCTGGAGATCGAGGATCGCCTGCCAGTCGGGAAACTCGAGCTCCACCTTCTCGGCGTTGCCCCGCATCACCGCCCCTTCGGTGGCTGTCCGGAGCACGTTCTGCACGTACTCGAGCAGTTCGCTGAGCTCGGCAGACTGAGCCGGGCTGAGCCGCTCCGGCAGCGGCGGCGACTCGCTGGGCAACAGCGGCGACCGGACCGAGCCGACGTCCTCGATGACGTCGGAGTTCTGGGCTTCGAACCGCCGCATCCGCTCGCGGAGTTGCGTACCGCGACCATTCTCGCCCTCGGGGTGGCGGGCCGCAATCCGTCGGTCGATGTCGCTGTGCGAGCCGACCAGGAGCAACGAACGGCCCAGCGAGATCATGTCGCCGTCGCGGACGATCCGAACCTGGATGTCCTCGCCGTTGACCTTCGTGCCATTGGTGCTCTCGAGGTCGGTGGCGACGATCTTGTCGTTGTCGGCCTGGAGTTTGAGGTGGTAGCGGCTGATCCGCTCGTCGTTGAGCTGGATCGAGTTGCCCTCCTCGCGGCCGATTGTCACCGGCGTCGGCACACGATCGAACACGCGGCCGCGATCGGCCCCGTGGAGGACTCGCAGCGTGATGTAGGCCATGTCGTGCTTTCGTCCGCCGGTTGCCGCCGCAGGCGGCGGAGTGTGCCCCGAAACCGGCTGCTCGGACGCCACCTCTGAAGTCCAAGCATATCCAGCGTTACGGGCCCGGGCGAACGCCCAGCCCCGGGGCTGCCCGCGGGGCGATGGAGGCGGCGCGGCAAAACCGGTACGATCCCCTCCACGCGTCCGTAGCTCAATTGGATAGAGCATCGGTCTTCGGAACCGAGGGTTGCAGGTTCGAGTCCTGCCGGGCGTATTCCACGGATTGGCGGGCAGGAGGCCTGCCTCTCAAGAGGCACCGGAGGGTGCCCAAGCGATGCGAGCCCCGGAGGGCGAGGCATCGCGTGAAACCAGCCTGCAGGTTCGAGTCCTGCCGGGCGTATTCCATAGGTTGGCGCGCAGGAGGCCCGCCTCTTAAGAGGCACCGGAGGGTGCCCAAGCGATGCGAGCCCGGAGGGCGAGGCATCGCGTGAAACCAGCTTGCAGGTTCGAGTCCCGCTGCTACTCGGCCGGAGCCTCGGCGGCGTCCGGCTTTGTCGCAGCCGGCTGCTGGGCTTGCGGCTTAGCGATCGGCGGCCCGAGCCTGCCGATCAGCCGGGCCTGCTCGTCGAAGAACTCCACGGCCCCGGCGCGGGAGTCGGCGCCCGTGCCCATCGCCATGGCATCTCGGCCCTCGGCGTCACGGATCTCGATCCGACCGCCTCCGCCGCCCTCCACCCGGCCTGCGTGGATGATGATTGCGTCGGTCTCGCCCAGAACGGCGAGCTCTCGGCACACCAACGCGTCGGCCGAAATGGTCCGGCGGTCCGCCCCGCCTGCTTCAAGCCCCAGTTGCCCGCGCGCGGCCAGGCCGATCGCCAGCAGCAGGAGCGGATAGACCGTCCAACGTTCCGCGGTTGTCATGAGTCAGTCCGAATGCTTCTGCCGCAGCCGCGCCGACAGCCTGAGGATGTGGTGCACCCGCTCGAACTGGTCGAGCCAGTCGGAGACGACCGCCGCGATCGCGTCGGCCGGTGGGGGCACGGCCCCCGTCGCGCAGCTCTCGCCGAGTTGGGCCGAGGCCGAGGCGCGGTAGGCGGAGAGCGTGCGGTCGCCGTAGAAGAGGATCGGCGTAAAGTCCTCGCTGAAGAAGGCGGCCACCGGCACCCGCTGCCCGCCGCACACCTTCAGGTGGGCAGCGATCTGCGGCAGCGCGTCGCGATCGAGGAGCCGGAGGTCGATGGCCGGGGCTGCCGAGGCAAACTCGGCGAAGATCGGACACTGGTTCACGCAGTCGCCGCACCAGGCGCCTGCCAGCACGAGCACCGGCATCCGGCGTACGAACCCTCCGAGCAGCGTCCGCTGGGCGTCGGTCAGCGAGACCCGGGCCTGGAACGCGTTCCACCGCTCCCGTTGCTCGGGCGTGGCGTGCCGGTCGAGAAACCGGTCGTACGGCAGCGCCACAGCGAACGCCGCCGCCCAGGCCTCGGGCGTCGGGGGAGCGCCGGCATCGGCGATCGGGGGCGTGGCGTCAGCGAGCGGAATGGGGGACGACATGGGTCTCCTTGCAGCAGGGGCGACGAAACGGAAATCGAACTGTCGCGGATGATACGCGGTCGCCTGCCTGCCTGCCGCTTCGGGGGCAAGCCGACCCGATTTCGCTTGGGGCGGCAGACTGCGGCAACGGGGTAGGCGAGGCGGGCTTTGTTCCTGCTTTTGCCGCACTGGAACCGGCCTTGACCCGGGAAAAACCACCCCCTACTGTCCCTCCGCCTGAAGGCCATGGGTTGACCGCAAGGAACGACCCACTCGCCGATGGTGGCGGCACGGAAGCCGGCCACCGGCGGCGAGCGAGACAACTCGAAGACCGTCCAATCGCTCCCGGAAACGGTTCAGGTTCTCCGCCCCCCTGGGACCTGGACCGTTCCGGGGGCCTCTGGCTTCACGGCAGCAGGGGCATCCCTGCCCCCTGCTGCCTTGAGCCGGCGGAGGGACAGCTGAAGTGTCCCTCGCCGGCTGAAGCGGTCGCCCGTCCGGGCTCCCGCGGCCGCCGCGGAACGGCGGCTCGACAAGCCTTACGCGATCCGCACCTCCGCAGCTTTGCGCGAGCGACTCGTCTAAAGGCACGTGGCGCGCCAGCCCGCGCACGAGCACGGCCGCCCGGAGGTGCGGCCGCCGGGCGGAGGCCCGGCAGGGCTGCAGGGGGCATGGATGCCCCTGCAGCCCTGAAGATGGAGGCGGCGGGAGTCGAACCCGCGTCCCGAGATGTTTCGATACAAACGTCTACGTGTGTGTCCGGTCAACTTGAGTCTCGTCCGCGCGTCCCCGGCCGACAGGGTTCGTCGCAGACCAGCCCGGAACTTTTTTGACCCCGGCCGTACCAGGCGGTGAACCGGGGCGAGTCGGATTTGGCGACCGATTGGGAGGCCCTTCCGACTGGGGCCATCGCTCGGGGCTACTTAACTAAGCAGCCAGAGAAAACTGAGCTTCGGCAATTGAAGCTTTGGTCGACTTTTAACGTGGCCAGCCGACCAACCACGACACGCAATCCATACCTCCAGCACCCGGTCGATACCGTTACGCCCCCGAAGGGAAACACCTGTCGCACCCGCTCTGCGGACCGTGGATTCAGGCTGCCAGGGCGACTCCGCTCCGACACAATCCAGGCTGGCAAAGGGGCCGACGGCGACCGGCGGGTGTTTCGGCACCCGAGGTCACCGCCATCCAGATCATACAAAACGGTACGGCCTGGACGGGTCGTAGCGGAAAAACCGCCGCAATTTCCCTCGCCACGGGAGCCTGAGACGCCCATCGGACACGCTGGCGGGGAATACTTGAATCGAGTCAGGTTCTTCGGACGCCGTGCCGGTTGCCCGGTCGCGCCGGGTTGCTCCAAGTTGACTCGCTTCCGCTGCCGGTCGTACCCTCCTCCATGACACCACTTCGCATGCACGTCAGCTTCGACCGCCCTATGGCTGCTTCAGCCCTTCTGTACCGGTCCGCCGCGATCGCGGCCCTGATCATCGGTTGGAGTGCCGCTCCGGCCGACGCCCAGGAATGGGCCCGCAAGATGTTCACGGTGACCAGCCACAACTTCGGCACCGTGGCCAAGGGCTCGAAGACGGAATACCGGTTCGTGTTTCGCAACATATACAACGAAGATCTGCACGTCGTGGGCGTCCGCACGAGCTGCGGCTGCACCTCGCCGACCGTCACGAAGCAGGATCTCAAGACCCATGAGACCGCCGAGGTGGTCGCGAGCTTCAACACGCGCACCTTCCAGGGTCAGCACGGCGCCACGCTCACCGTCACCTTCGACAAACCGTTTTACGCCGAGGTGCAGTTGCGTGTGGCGGGCAACATCCGCGGTGATGTGACCTTCGACCCGCCCTTCGTCGATCTGGGGACGGTCGATCTGGGCAAGGGTTCGGAACGGCAGGTGCGGGTCACGCGGCTGGGCTCCGCTCCCTGGGAGATCAAGGACGTTCGCAGCGCCAACGCCAACTTCGAGGTCTCGCTCTCGAAGCCGACGCGCGAGGGAGGCCGCACGATCTACGACCTCACCACCCGCCTGAAGCCGGGCACCCCGGCCGGCTACGTGAAGGGCCAGCTGATCATCGTCACCAACGACCCTCGGGCCACCCAGATCCCCATGGACGTCGAAGGCCGCGTGGTTGCGGAGGTGACCGTGAGCCCGCAGTTGCTCGCCCTCGGGTCGGTCCCGGCGGGCGAGACGATCACCAAGAACGTGGTCATCCGGGCCAACCGCGAGTTCAAGATCACCGGCGTGTTCTGCTCCGACGGCTGCCTGACCTGCGAGCCGAAGACCACGGCGGCTCGGGTCCACATCCTCCCGGTCACCTTCCAGGCCGGCGACTCGGTGGGCAAGGTCGAGCGGGAGCTGCGGATCGCCACCGATCTGGGCGAAGGGGCCGTGCCGGTCGTCACCGTCCAGGCGCAGGTCGAGGCGGGCGACGACGATGGAGCCGCTGCGGCCCCCACGGCCAAACAGGCCGTCAGCCTGCCGTAGGCCGCGGTCCCATCAGCCCCTGGCGGCCGGCGGCGAATAGTCGCGCGGGTCCGGGCCGACATAGAGCGAGAGCGGGCGGATCAGCCGGTTGTCGCCCACCTGCTCGATCACGTGGGCCGTCCAGCCGCTCATCCGGGCCACCACGAAGATCGGTGTGAACACCTTCACCGGCAGCCCGAGCGCGTGGTAGACGCGGGCCGCCGGCCAGTCGAGGTTGGGCTTGAGCTGCTTCCGCTCGAGCATGATGGCTTCGACCTCCGCGGCGAGTTGCTCGAGCGGCTCCCCGACCGTACCCCGAACGAACTCGCGGCACAGCTCGCCGAGCAACTTCGCCCGCACGTCGCCATCCTTGTAGACCCGGTGGCCGAAGCCCATCACCACCCGCTTGGCGGCGAACTGCTCCTCGACCCAGCCGCGGGCCCGGTCGGCCGTGCCGATGGTGCCGAGCACCTCGAGTACCTTCTCGTTGGCCCCGCCGTGGAGCGGCCCCTTGAGCGCGCCGATCGCGGCGGTGATGGCGGAATGCATGTCGGAGCCCGTTGAGGCGACGGTGCGGGCCGCGAAGGTCGAGGCGTTGAACTCGTGCTCCGCGTACAGCACGAGCGTGGTGCCGAAGATCGCCGCCTCCGCCGCCGACGGCGGGCGGCCGGTGAGCCGTTCGAGCAGGGCGGCCCCCAGGGGAGCGTCGGGCCAGGGGGCGACAGGCCTGCCCGCGGTGAGGTCGAGCCAGGCGGCCAGGAGCGCCGGGGTCTGGCCGAGCAGCCGTTCGGCCTGGGCGAGGAGCGCGGCCCGGCCGCCGGGGGCGTTGTCCTGTTCCACGAGCCCGAGCATGCTCACGCCGGTGCGCAGGGCATCCATCGGCGAGGCCGCGGGCGTCGTCGCCGCCAGCCGCTCGAGCGCGGCGAGCACCGGCCCGGAGACCTCTCGGGCCGCCGCGGCCACCCGGGTGCGAAAGCCCGCCAGCTCGGCCGCCGTCGGCAGCTCGCCATGGAGCAATAGCCAGGCCACCTCTTCAAAGTCACCCGCCAGTGCCAGCGGCTCGATGTCGTAGCCGCGGTAGCGGAGTGTGCCAGAGAGCGAGCAGATCGCCGTCTGGCCGGCCACGATTCCGGCGAGGCCCTTAGCGAAGTCGGAAGCGGAGGCGGTCATCGAAGCGGAGGCGGTCATCGAAGCGGAGGCGCTCATCAAAGCTCCTGGCGGGCGGCGGCGGGGCCGGCGCGGTGGCGGTCGGGATCGGCGGGGTCGTAGCCGAGCATCTCGTAAAGCTCCTCGCGCGACTGCATCAGGTCGAGCAGGCTCTCCTGGGTTCCCTCGTCGGCGAGCACGGCGAGCCCCGCCTCCATCGCCTTCATCGCCAGCCGGAGGAGCGTGACGGGATAGAGCACGGCGCCGAAGCCGAGCTCGGCGAGGTCGGGAATCGAGACGAGCGGGCTGCGGCCGAACTCCGTCATGTTGGCCAGCAGCAAGGGCCCACCGGCGAAGGCCCGGCCCACCTGGCCAAACTCGTCCCGCGAGTGAAGCGCCTCGGGGAAGAGCCAGTCGGCGCCGGCCGCGGTGTAGCGTTCCAGCCGGGCGAGCAGGTCGTCGAAGCCGTTCACGCCGCGGGCGTCACTACGGCCGATGATCACCGTCGCCGGGTCGCGGCGGCCCGCGCACGCCGCGGCGATCCGTTCGGCCATCGCAGCCGGCTGGATCACCTGCTTGCCCCCGAGGTGACCGCACCGCTTGCCGCCCGCCGCGGAGTCTCCGGGCTGGTCCTCGAGTTGGATCGCCGCCGCCCCGGCCGCCTCGAGCAGCCGCACCGTCTCCTCGATCTCACGCGGCCCACCGAAGCCGGTGTCGGCATCGACCACCACCGGAATCGTGACAGCCCGGGCGAGGATCCGCGTCTGCTCGACGAGCTGGTCGCGGGTGAAGAGCCCGATGTCGGGCACGCTGAGCGTGCCCGCGGAAAACGCCGCCCCCGACAGATAGACGGCGTCGAAGCCCGCTCCTTCGACGAGCCGAGCCGCCAGCGCGAAGGGGGCGCCGACGATCCCGAGCGTTTCGCGACCAGCCGCGGCCCGCAGTGCCGCGCCCGGCGCTGCGGTCGCGGGACCAACTGGGGCCGGGGCAGCCATGGGCGCCGGATCGGTCATGCTCTGGCCTCGCGAGTATTCTGGAGCCGGTCCGACGCCGCAGCCGGCGCCGTGGCGGCCGTTATAGGTGCGATCGATGGCGGACGAAAGCGACGGACGTGACGCGGCGGCAGGCGACGCCTCCTGGTGGCGTTCGGCCCTCGAGGTCGTCGCCATCACGGCCATCTTGGCCGCGGCCGGTGCTTGGCCCGTGCCCGACGTCAACGAGACGGTCTATCTCACGAAGGCCCGCCACGCCGCCGACCCCGCCTACGCCGCCGGCGACTTCTTCCTGGAGACGCCCGACGCTCACGGCGTCTTCTACCTCCTGCTCGGCCCGTTGGCGGCGTCGCTGCCGCTGGAGACCGCCACCTGGATCGGCCGCCTCGCGGGCTGGCTGGCACTGGCCATCGGCTTCCATCACCTCGCGCGGCCGCTGCTGCAAGGCTCGTCGGCCCGCGGGGCGTGGGCCCGCATCGCCGCGGCCGCCCTCTTCAGCGCCGGCCTGCGGTTCACGTCGGCGGCAGGCGAGTGGGTGATCGGCGGCTGCGA
>CAMCPF010000033.1 GCA_945876515.1 Candidatus Kuenenia stuttgartensis | reverse complement strand
AGCGTGGCTGCCCGAGCTCGCCGACGAGCACCGTGGGCATTGGGAGGCTGACACCGAGCGACTCCTCCCATGCCCGCACGATCGCGGCCACCCGCGTCTGAGCATTCAAGCGGCGTGCGGGGCGGACGATCACTGCCACCGGCACGTTCGCCAACAACAGATCCCGCAGGATGTATGAACCGAGGAGCCCCGTGGCTCCTGTCAGCAGAATCGTCGGTGTGGCAGCCAAGGGAAGCCCGAGCGGCGAGAAATGACGGTGTGCAGAGGATTCAGGCGATTGGCAGAACACCTGAGATCAGCGGCGCAGGATAGCCCTGCCTCGACGAAAACGGAAGACTCCACCACGCCGGACGAGGAAAGGCGAACGACAGTCCAGTCAGCGGCAGTTCGCGGATGGCCGGAGACCGCGGGCGGCCTTCGGCACCTGTCAGAATCCATATCGCTCCCAGGAGGGCCGCCACTGAGCGCGAATGGCGGATAGCCTGGTCGATGGCACGTCCGCAGCCATTGCCGAGCTGATCAGTGGCTCGTGTGCCGCGCGGCCCGTTTCCCGGCCCCCACCGGGCGGTACCCGGAGCGCCTGCCTTCCCCCCGGCCGTGGCGTTTTTCGGGTGTCGGCGCGGAGGAGCTCCGCGTCTGGCCATCCGGCGGCTTCGTTGATCCCTCGCGTCCGGCAGGGCTCAGAGGCTTTGGCTGTCGATCGCAGGTAGCTCGTCGGGCGAGGCCTGAAAGACGGCGCGGTCGTCATGGACCTGCACCAGATCGGCGCGCCGGTCGAGGAACTCAGCCGACGCAAGTCCGACGACGCCGGAACACCTGCCAGCCACCACAGGCCAGCCCCGCGATGGCCATCGCATAGGTCGAGGGCTCAGGGACCGCTTGGACAGCAACCAACCCGAGAGAAAAACCTGTCGTGGCGTTACCCCAATTCTCCCAAGGGTCGGAGGCCAACGCGTTCCAATTGTTGAATCGAGTACGGTTATCAGGAGTGGAACTCCCTCCGACCCAATAAACCCCGCCTCCGCCACCGTCAGGATTATTCCAGTTGGCACCGGACCAGAGAGCCACCGCGTAGTTGTTGCCGGAAATCACATCCCACTGCAACGCCGAGACGTCAATGGTGGTGTAGGCGCCGCTGGTGGGCAAAGAGAGGGCGCTCAACGAGGCGGTGGATCCGATCTGTGACCCGATGCTGTACGAAGCCGTCGACGACCCGTTGACGCTGTACAGTGCGGCATTCAGAGTCCCCGTGGTGCCATTCAGGTTGTAGATGCCGAAGACGGCCGATGCCAAGGAACTGCTGGCATTGACGACGAATGCCTGGGCCATTCCGCGGCCCGTGCTGTTGACACGATCCCCGTCGATTTGAGCACCGGCAAGATTGTCGAAGGTGTACACGGGGTTTGCCATCGCATCGCCCGGCAGTGAGGCGAGTCCTGCAGCCATGGCAAGCACGGTGATGGCAACGCCAACGCGGGTCAGGCGGGCAAACGAAACCGTGGACCTTTTCATGAGCGCATCCCTGAGGGAGAGACAAGACTGCTGCGGTGCGGCAATTCAAGCGTTTTGCCGCTGTCCGTCAACGCTCTATCCCGCACAAAATGCCGAATCGGGAAGGGCGCGCACGAATCGGGAAAATCGTGCACGAACTGGCGCACCGGCGCGCACGAACTGGCGCCGAAGAGGGAGGCCCAGCCATGGTCCGCGGCTTGGCACGGGCTTCGTGATCTCGACCCTCGTGTATCAGCTGTTCGAGATGCCACCGATCCGCCGCCTGCCCGCGGCCGGTCGTCGACGCCTACGCCGATGCTGTTTCCAGCATCGAGCCCGACCAGCTCCGTCTGGTATCCCGGATGGATCAAGAACCAAGGGAAAAAGTCAAGATCGCAAGTGCCGCGACGGGCTCGGGTCAGCGTGTCCGACGACGCCGGAACGCCTGCCAGCCACCACAGGCCAGCCCCGCGATGGCCATCGCATAGGTCGAGGGCTCGGGGACGGCGCTGACTTGGCCAACCCTGATCGATGCCCCGGTGTTGTCGTAGGCCCACTCGTTGAGGGTGAATGACACGGTGCTCAGGGTGTCGATCCCGCTGGCCGTCACATTCATCCATCCGTAATAGACGGCGTTTGCATTTGCCTGGTCCACGACATCAAAAGCGACGTAGTACGACCCATTGACGAGGCCGATCCCCGTGTTGGATGGAGAGATCAAAGAGGAGTTCACGACTTGGTCGAAAGCGGCGAAGGAAAAATGACTGTCACTGTACGATGAAAGACTGGCGGAGGTCGGCTGGCTGGGACCTGGGGTGAAAGGAGGGAACGGCTGTGGGGGTCCTGGCTGCACCGCATTCTGGATCAGGAAGAAACCTCCTTCGTTGGGGGAGGGATTCGGCAGCATGTTGTAGGTGCCGAAGAAACTGCCGGTTTGACTAAAACCGGGGCTGCCGTTGTAGACGATGCCTGCCGTGGCCTCGTTCCCAAGCGACAGAACCCCTGCTCCGGCGACAAGAGCTGCGATGGCAGTGAGAACGCGGAGTAGCTCGGCAAACGAAACCGTGGCACTTTTCATGAGCGAATCGTCTCTGGTGGGATCAAACTGACAAAAACAAAATTTGGACGGGCAGACAGGCTGAAGCAGATCAACCGATGTTGGGTCGCATTCCACCGGGGTGGAACCACTTCGTCAACGCTCTATCCCGGGCAAAATGCCGAATCGGGAATGGCGCGCACGAATCGGGAACGTCGTGCACGAACTGGCGCGCCGGTGCGCACGAACTGGCGCCGGAGCGGCCGTGACGGTCGCGCGGCGACGTTGTGTGCAGCCGGTTCGGGAGGCTCGTGGGCTCGAGCAGGTGGGGTGCCACCGTGCAGCACGGGTCGATTGCCGAGGTGATCGCGGTCATACTGATGACTCGTCCGCGTCGCTCGTCGCGAAGCTGTTTCCAGTTGGGCGAGCGGCCTTCCCGCGTTGATCAATTTCACGCTCGTCAGACGGCGCCGTTCATGGATCACCAGCCCTTCGGGCACACATGCAGTACGAACGCGACGGGCGTCGCGCCACCGCACATCACGGCCCTGCGTGACTCGCTCCCGCGGTGGCAGGTGCGGATCTTCTGGTCGTTCCAGATTGTTTTCTGGCTCGCAATCGGTGCGTCCGTGCTTGGGCTGAGCACGGCCCTGAAGCCTGCCGATCCGACGCCGTGGCTGGCGATGACGCTACGGATTGGCACGGGCTTCGTGATCTCGACCCTCGTGTATCGGCTGTTCGAGATGCCACCGATCCGCCGCCTGCCGCGGAGGGTGCGGTGGTCGCTGATGGTGATGGTGGCGGTGTCGGCGCTCGGGGCGTCGATGCGGCTGCTCATCGCCTGCAGCGTGGGCGGGCCCGCCGACTGGACCGGCGAGACGACCCTCGGGCCGCTCGTGCCCCGGCTGATCGCGGCGGGCTTCTGGTGCGCGAGTATCTTCGGACTGGAGATGATCCAGGATCTCTTCAAGACCCAGATCCTGCTCGCGGAGAACGAGGCGACCGCGATCGACGTGGAGCTGCGGATGCTCAAGGCGGAGGCATTGGCCCGGAAGTTCGAGGTGCGGCAACTGCAGGAGCAGATGAATCCCCACTTCCTCTTCAATGCGCTCAACGCCGTGGTGGCCAGCAAGCACGATTCCGACGCCGTGGAGACCGTGACCCGCGACCTCGCCGACTACCTGAGGTTCACACTCGGCGAGGCCCGCACGTTCGAGCCGCTGTCGCGAGAACTGCAGGCGCTGGAGAAATACCTTTCCGTGCAGCAGGCCCGATTCGGGGAGAATCTCGTCTGCCGCGTCACCTGCGACCGGGCGGCCCACTCCGTGCTCGTGCCGCCGATGCTGATCCAGCCGCTCCTGGAGAACGCGCTGCACTACGGGGCCAAGACGAGCAGCATGCCGCTGAAGGTGGAGGTGACGGCCACGTTGACTGCGGGCTGGCTCGAGGTGGTGGTCGCCAACTCGGGCCGCTGGGTGCCGCCGGACAAGACACGGTCGCCCTCCACGGGGATCCGCTCGCTGAGGAAGCGGCTCGCCCTGCTCATCGACGAACGCGCCACCGTCGACACCGTGATCGACGCGGATCGCGACGGCGGCTGGGTGCGGGTCGTGGTTCGGATGCCGGCGACGCTCAAGCAGCCGCCACCGGCCTCCCCCGAGGCGACGATGGTCTCTCACGCCGATTGACCCGCACTCATCCGCGCGTCCCACCCGTCATCTCCCGGACATCACATGCCCACAGCCCTGCTCGTCGACGACGAACCGCTCGCCAGTGCACGAATGCGCGAACTGCTCTCCGCCCATCCGGAGATCGACGTGGTCGGCGTCGCCAGGAGCGTCGCCGAAGCCCGGGCTTTCCTCGAGTCGCGACCGCCAGACGTCGTGTTTCTCGACGTGGAGATGCCCGGAGGCACCGGCTTCGACCTGCTCGCGAGCGTGCCCGACGACACGCAGGTGGTGTTCGTCACGGCCCGCGAGATGTACGCGGTGCAGGCCTTCGCCGCCGCGGCCCTCGACTATCTCGTGAAGCCGGTCGATCCCGAGAGGCTGGCCGACACCGTGGCCCGCATCCAGGCTCAAGCTGCCGGCGAGCGGGCCCGGCCACAGGGGGATGGCGAGCCGGATGCCGACGACCTCGAGTCGGACGAGGCCACCGAGGGGCCCGTCCTGGGCCTCGAAGACGTGGTCAGCGTGACGCTGGCCGGCAAGACCACGGCGGCGGCGCTGACCGTCGGCGACATCTGCTGGATCGAATCGCTTCGCAACTACACCCGGGTTGCGCTCAAGGGACCGCCGCGGGTGGTGCTTTTCCGCCGCCGGCTGAGCGAGTGGGACGAATGCCTGCCCGGCGAGCACTTCGCGCGGGTGGGCCGATCGTGCATCGTCCAACCGTCAACGATCGATCAGATCGAGTGGAAGTCACGGGCCGAGACGACGGTCACGTTCGGTACGGGCGTCGAGCCGCTCGCCCTCGGCCGGCTGCCGGCCATCCGGCTGCGGGAGATCCTCGGCGGCAACGCCTAGCCGGCGCCGGCGGATCGCCTGGCGTCAGGTCTGGCTGCTCGTGGCCGTGTGCAGAACGTGACTATGAGAGCGGTTCGCATCCCAGCGGTGCCCCACCAGCAATAACGCCAGCGGCGGCCTCGAGGGGCAAAGGCGATCCCCGACGGGCGTCTCGCAGCCGCTCTCTGCGTTGGCGTGATGGGGGTAGAGGGCGGGTGCAGCTCCCAGCCCGGGCCGGCCGCCGAATCGGTCGGGAAAAAGTCTTTTGCCCCTCCGGGCTCGCGCGCTCGCTTGAGAGAGTGGGCCCTTCGCGGGCCGCGGTTCCACTCCCCTGCTCCGCGCAGCTCGACTCTCGTGACAAACCGCCTGCAATCGCTCGCTCGCCCCTTGATCATGGCCGTACGATCGCGGGGCTGAAGGGGGCCGGCGGGTAGCTCGACGTACCCCAGGCGGAGCGGATCGAGGCTGGGCCGCTGACGGGCAAGACGCTCGTGGTCACCGGTACGGCCGTGGTCACGCCGGCCACCGAGATCAACCACGTCGGGCCAGGACAGTCCGACTCCCGTCAAGACGATCCGTAGGCCAACTCCTCCACCGCCCGCCATGCCGGGCACTTCGCGTAGACCTCCGGGCTCGCGAAGAGTCTCCGGACCATCTCGGCCGGCAGATGATTCGGCGACGCATTCGTCCGTCTCGCATATTCCTCTCCGGGGATCTCCGAGAGGTCCAGATACGTGCCGAACAGACGGCGGAAGTCGTGCTCGAAAAACTCTGCCCGCAGGAACTTCACGCGGCCCGTGTCGAGGAGTTGCGGAGGGAGGAACTTGTGAATCAAGTTGTCGGCATGATTTCTCTTACCCCTGCGTCCCAGAAAGTATCCCTCCAGCAGTGACTCAGGGTCGTGGGGCAGCTGCGGAGACCGCGCGTACTCGAAGTTGTATCGGCTCACCAGCCACGCCGGAAGCCGCCGGATCGAGCAGATCACCGTCCGGCCTCCCAAGACAAACGCGGCGTCGCGGGCCTCCCGATCCGCCACGGAATCGTGCCACACACTGGGCACATCCCCGTCGGGATCGACGACGTCTTGAACCAGGCCGGGCACACCCGACAAATACTTCCGGAATAGCGACTCGATCGTGGAGCCCGCGCACTTCGGAACATGCAGCCACACGAACTCGTCGTTGTAGATCATCAAACCCGCTCGCAGGGCTCGTGGCTGGCCGTGGAAGGCCGGGCCGTCATGTGATCAGGCCCTTGACCACGTGCCCGTGCACGGATGCTCCACGCAAAACCACGGCCTCGTGCCGTGTTTTGCTTGGCGACCATCCGGTCGCTGGTCGCTTGCCGGACCTCCAGTCCGGCCGTCATGTGATCAGGCCCTTGACCACGTGCCCGTGCACGTCCGTCAGCCTGAAGTCACGGCCCTGGGCGCGGATCGTGAGCTTGGTGTGGTCGATGCCCAGGAGGTGCAGGAGCGTGGCATGGAGGTCGTGAACGGTCACGGGGTTCTCCGCCACGTCGTAGCCCAGTTCGTCGGTGGCCCCGTAGGTGATGCCCGGGCGGATACCGCCACCAGCCAGCCAGATCGAGAAGGCCTTCATGTGGTGGTCGCGGCCGTTGCCCTGGGCCATTGGCGTGCGGCCGAACTCCGTGCCGAACACCACGAGCGTGTCATCGAGCATCCCCCGCCGGGCCAGATCCTCGACGAGCGCCGCTGCGCCGCGGTCCACCTCGGCGGCCGTCCCCTTCACATGGTCCTTGACGCTGCCGTGATGATCCCAGTCGCGGTGGTAGAGCTGGATGAACCGCACGCCCCGCTCGGCCAGTCGCCGGGCCAGGAGGCAGTTGGCCGCGAACGAGCCGTCGCCCCCCTTCGTGCCGTAGAGCTCGAAGGTGCTCTCGGGCTCGTCGGCGAGATCGACGAGGTCGGGCACGCTCGCCTGCATCCGAAAGGCCAGCTCGTACTGGGCCAGCCGAGCCGCCACCTCGGGGTCGTCCACCATCTCACCCCGGAGGGAGTCGAGCCGGGAGACGGCGTCCACCACGTCCCGCTGGCCGGCCGCGGTTATGCCAGGCGGGCTCTTCACGTACAGCACGGGGTCGCCCTTGGAGCGGAACTCGACCCCCTGGAACCGGCTCGGGAGGAGACCAGAGTGCCACTGCCGGGCGGCGATCGGCTGGCTTTGGCCATAGCGGCCCGTGCTCACCATCACCACGAAGCCGGGCAGATCCTCGGCGTCGCTGCCCAGGCCGTACCACAGCCAGCTGCCGGCGGCCGGCCGGCCCGAGATCATCGAGCCGGTGTTCATGAAGGTGTGGGCCGGGTCGTGGTTGATCGCCTCGGTGTGGAGGCTCTTGACGATCGCGATCCGGTCGGCGATCCGGGCCGAGATCTCGGGGAAGATCGTGCTGATCTCCTGGCCGCTCTGCCCGACCTTCGCGAAGGGGTGCTGCGGCGCGAAGCACTTGAGGGCCTGCCCCTGGAGTTGCGCGATCTGCTGCCCCTTCGTGAAGCTCTCCGGCATCGGCTGGCCGTTCATCGCGGCGAGCTTCGGCTTGTGGTCGAAGGTGTCGAGGTGGGTCATGCCGCCGGCCATGTAGAGCCAGATCACCCGCTTGGCCTTGGGCGGCACGTGGAACGGGCGGACGATGCCCGGCCAGCCCCCGGCTGCGGCACTCGCATCGGTCAGCCCCGCAGCCACCGCGTCGGCGGCCAGGAGCGAGCCGGCCGCGAGGCCGCCGATGCCGCCGGCCGCCCGGGAGAGAAAGGCCCGCCGCGCGAGCGAGGCGGCCATCGTGGCGTGGGGAGTGGGCTGCATGATCAGTTCCTCGTGTAGGCCTCGCCCAGATTGAGCACCACGCGGGCCGCCGCGGTCCAGGCCGCGAGGTCGGCCGGGTCGAGCCCGGCTGGCACGGGCGCGGCGCCCACGCCCAAGAGCCCTTTGGCCGCCGCCGGGTCGCCGGCAAAGGTCTCCCGCTGCCGCTCGGCCACGTCGGCCACCACCCCCACCTCGGCATCGAGCGGCTCGCGGCCGATCGCCTGCCGGAGCATGACCCGGGCCCGCGCCAGGGGATCCGTGCCGGCCGCGCCGAGCGTGGCTGCAGCCAGGGCCCGGGCCGCCTCGACGAACTGCGGGTCGTTGAGCAGCACGAGCGCCTGCAGCGGCGTGTTGGATCGCGACCGCCGGGCCGTGCACTCCTCGCGGCTCGGCGCGTCGAAGACCATCATCGCCGGGTGGAGATACTGCCGCTGCCAGTGCACGTAGAGCCCGCGGCGATAGAGCGCGGTTCCGGTGTCGGCCTTGTACGTTCGCTTCGGGAAGTTGAGATAGTCCCAATAGCCTGGCGGCTGATAGGGCTTCACGCTCGGGCCCCCGACCGTGCGTTCGAGCAGGCCCGAGGCCGCAAGCGCCACGTCGCGGACGTTCTCGGCGTCGAGCCGATGGCGATTCTGCCGGGCGAGCAGCCGGTTCTCCGGATCGGCCTCACGGTGCCCCTCGCCCGGCGTGCTCGTGCGGCGATAGGCCCGGCTCGTGACGATCGTCCGCAGGACGCGGCGGATGTCCCAGCCCTCGTCGCGGAGTTCGCAGGCCAACCAGTCGAGCAGTTCCGGGTGGCTCGGCGGCTCGCCCTGCGAGCCGTGGTCGTCGAGCCGACGGGAAAGCCCCTCGCCGAAGCCGATCGCCCAGAGACGGTTGGCGAGCACCCGAGGCACGAGCGGATTCTCGGGGGCGGTCATCCAGGCGGCGAGATCGACCCGCGTACGCCGGGCCTCACCGGCGCCGCCGGGGGCCGCTGGCAGGAAGCCCGGCGCGGCCGGCAGCACCACCTCGCCGGAGTCGTCCATCCAGTTGCCCCGGGGCAGGATTCGGACGGTCCGGGGCGGCTTCGAGACCGTGGCCGGCATCGCCACCTGCTTGGCAATCGCGGCGTCGAGTGCCTTCTTGGCCGCCTCGCGGGCGACGGCCACCTGCTTCTTCTCCTCCTCACTGGCATCTTCAGGAGGGGCCACGATCGCAGCCAACGCCACCTCCAGCCGCCGCTGCTCCGCCTCCTGCTCGGGGGTCGGCAGCCGCATCGTTTCGCCCCAGGTCGCTCCGTGGTAGATGCCCCGCTCGGCCACGTCGGCGAAGAACGAGGCGAAGGCGTAGAAGTCGCGGGTGGTGAAGGGATCGTACTTATGGTCGTGGCACTCGGCGCAGCCAAGCGTCGAGCCGAGCCAGGCGCCCGACGTGGCCCGCACCCGGTCCGAGGCATACTTGGCGTGATACTCCTTGTCCTGCCCGCCTCCCTCGGCGCTCATCATGTTGAGCCGGTTGTAGGCGGCGGCCACCCGCTGCTGGCGCGTCGCATTCGGCAGGAGGTCGCCGGCGAGTTGCTCACGGGTGAACTGGTCGAAGGGCATGTTGGCCGCAAAGGCCTCGAGCACCCAGTCGCGATAGGGCCACATGGTGACCTCCTGGTCGCCGTGATAGCCGACGCTGTCGGCGTAGCGGACCAGATCGAGCCACCAGGCGGCCAGCCGCTCGGCGTGGTGGGGGCTGGCGAGCAACCGGGCTGCCAATAACTCGTAGGCGTCTGGGCGGGTGTCCTTCACAAAGGCGTCGATCTCGTCCGGTGGCAGCGGCAGGCCGGTGAGGTCGAAGGCCAGCCGGCGGGCCAACGTGACCCGATCGGCCTCCGGGGCCGGGGCGACGCCCCGCGCTGCGAGGGTGGCATCGACAAACACGTCCACTGGATTCTCGGCCGCCGCACCGACTGGTAGGTCGGGCCGGACGAGCGGCCGGTAGGCCCAATGGCCCTCGTACTCGGCGCCTGAGGCGATCCACTGTTCGAGGACCGCCTTCTGGGCGTCGGTGAGCCGCTTGTTGGTTTCAGGCGGCGGCATGATTACGTCGGGATCGGTCGAGCGGATCCGGGTCACCGCTTCGCTGGCCCCCACGTTGCCCGGCACGATCGCCCGCACGCCACTCCGATCGGCGACCGCCCCCTCGCGGACGTCGAGCCGCAGCTCGGCCGCCCGCGAAGCCGCATCGGGCCCATGACAGGCGTAACAGTGCTCGGCGAGAATCGGCCGCACATCGCGGTCGAAGGAGATCTCCGCGGCCCCGGCGGCGCCGGCAAGCCAGACCGGCACGAGCAGATTGCGCACCAGACGAAACATCGCACTCCCTCCAGATCAGGCAGTATAGCCCGCCCTGTCGGGGCCAAATGCGTCGGGCACGCAGCAGATCGCCAGCGCCAGGCCCCAAAAAGGCTCGCCGGCCAAGGTCCCGATCAGCGGCCAGGCCACGATGCCCGCCCGGGCCACGAGCCGGCGAGTGGCGTCGAACCAGAGGCCGATGGCGAACAGGATCTCGAAGCCCACGATCGCATGGGTCACAAGATTCATCAGATACTCGGAGCCGCGGTAGAGGCCGGTCAGATCGACCAGCCGCGACTGAGACCGCGTGGTGAGCCACCAGGCGGCGGTGCCGTCCCACCAGACATCGCCCTTGAGCTGCGCGAGCAGCATCCCCGCGGTGATCGCCACCGCGTGCACCCGCACGAGACCAAGAGCGACGCGAACCCAGGGCGAGGGCGCGGGCGGCGGCGACCCGCGGCGAGCGCTGATCCACCGGTCGAGCGACCACACCGACCCGCTCGGCCCCACGGCGAGGCACCAGAGCAGCACCGCCAGGCAGTCGTCGGCCGGGCCGGCGAGCACCGGACCGCGGTTGAGCAGCGCCGCCCAGAGCACCGCTGCCACCAGGCAGGCGCCCCGACTCGCGAGGCCGAGCGTCACGGCGACGAGCGCCGCGACAAGCACGCCGAACAGCGTCTGCAGGGCCGACGCCGAGGTGGCCATCGCGAACAGCGAGAACGTCGGCCCCGACCGGCCGGTGGCCGAGACGGGAATCATGCCCCCGGGCCCGAACCATGCCTCGAGGTCGGCCGCGTAGCTCGCCGCCAGCGCCAGCCCGAGCAGGCCCGTGAGGATGCGCACCAGCGCCAGCGGCCGGGGATCGGCCGGCGCGAACCAGTAGGCCAGCCAGGCTTCGCCCACCGCCGCGAGGCCGGATGGCGCGGAATCCGCGCCGGTCGTCGGTCGGGCCGGCCCACTCATGGCGAGGTGCCCTCGCCGGTTACGGCCGCACCGGCTGACTGCTCCCGGAGCACCGGGGCCAGTTCGCCGCGCTTGGCCTCGCCACCGAGTTCGACGAGCTGAAGCTCTCCGTCGATCAACCGCACCCGGGCTTCGTATGGCTTGACCGGTCGCGGTCCCTCAGCCGGTGCCTCACGCTCCTCGAGCGGCCACCGCACTGCGCGCACGGCGACGTCTTCGCCGCCCACAGCCTCGAAGGCGCCCTGGCCGAAACCGGCGGCCAGTGGCACGGCGGTTTCGTCGCTGGCTGCCGACGCGATCCGGCGGGCAAGCCGCCGCCAGCGGGCCGCGCGCTCGCCCGTGCGGTTTCCCGGAAAGCGAAGCGGGCCATTTTTCTCCGCACCGCCGTCCACCTCGAAGCGTCGCACCTCGAGGTCATGGTCGGCGTCTTCGGGCAAGCCGTAGGTGAGCGGCTGATCGAACCCGAGGTCGAGCCACGCCGGCCCCATCCAGGGCGAGAAGAGCCGCTGCTTGATCGTCCGCAGGAGCGCCGACGACCCGCTCACGGAGTTGCCGGCGATCGTGAGCCCGAGCCCCACGAGATAGACCGCCAGCACGACGCTCGCCATGGCCGTCGTCCGCTCCGGGAGCGGCTGGCCGGGAGACGGCGGGTGACGAGGGGAGGCGGACATGACGGCGGAAAGTCCAGGACTCGCGCATCAGCCGGCCTCGCGGATGGCAGGCAGTCGCTAGAGTGTGCTTGCGGCATCGCGCGGCCGCCAGTCCGCTCCAGCCCGTGGCCGCTCCCAGGATGCCACCCCGCGAACGGCGGCCATGAGGCTACGTTGACACCCGCCACGGCGAGCGATACGATCGATAACTAGCGGGAAACCCTCGCCCGTGCCGCCCCGAAACAGTATTTGGGGGATTAGCTCAATTGGGAGAGCGTCTGGCTGGCAGCCAGAAGGTCAGGGGTTCAAATCCCCTATCCTCCACTTGGTGCGGCACGGTCCATTCGCGAGCCCAGTTCTTCCGTGCCCCATGTTTCGTGCTCCATGGGCGATCTGTCCGGGATCGGGGATGAGATCACCGGTGAGGTGGCCTGGCTCGACGGGCGGCTGATGCCCCGTGAGGCCTTCGCGGTGCCCGCCGGCGATGCCGGCTTCGTGCTCGGGGCGACGGTCACCGAGCAGCTGCGCACCGTGCGGGGCAGGCTGTTCCTGCCGCAGCCACACGCCGAAAGGCTGCACAACTCGCTGCAGTTGGTGGGGCTCGCGCCCCCGATCACGATCGACGAGATGCTGGCGACCGCCGAGATGGTGGCCCGTCACAACCACGCGCTGCTCGCAGCGGCCACTCCCGGCGAGCCGCCCACCGACCTCGGCCTCGTGATCTTCGTGACCGCGGGCGATCTGGCGGCCCAGCACGGGGGCCGATCGGGACCGCCACGCACGGGCATCCACAGTTTTCCGCTCGCCTTCGGACTGTGGGCGGCGGCCTATCGCCAGGGCGTCGCGCTGCGGAGTGTCGCGGTGACCCAGGTGCCGGAGGCCTGCTGGCCCCT